>NZ_JAOTGL010000037.1:0-12074 GCF_044427045.1 Streptococcus sp. 2022WUSS135 | reverse complement strand
TGGCAGGTAAAAATTCTTCATGTAAGCCCAGCATATCCCCAAAAGGTCGTACCAGTTTCACGCTCAAATCATCATAGAAATCTTTCACTTCATTACAACGACGTTTAAGTTCGTCAAGGTCATTTGCTGATACCCTTACAACATAGGACAGCTTATACATAGATTCCTTGCTTTGGTCTAAATTGGTTTCCAGCTCGTTCACACTTTCCAGAGCTTCCGCCACATTAGAGCTGGTTTCATTATCACTTTGCCATGCGTGGTTATCCAAGTCTTTCAGTTCTTTCTTTTTATTGCGGACAGTAGATAGGGCTTTACGATTCGCTACAATTTCCACATTCATTGACGTATCAATCGGAAAGGTAAATTGCTGTTGCTGGTAGTAGAAGATTTCAGAGGACGGGAAGTCCAGTTCGCCGACAATACTGTTGATGGTAAAGTAAGCTACATAGGCGGTTTCGTCTTCCTGCTGGATTTTCAAATATCGCTGTTTTTCTTCCACCAGACAGCGAGTAGGCTTAATGAGGTCATAGGTTTTAATCAGTGTTTCATGTTCCAGCTTTTTCTTTGATAGAGGATACTCATACTCTTCATAGGCAGTGCCTGTCTGTCCGTAAAGGTGTTCAATCAGATAGCCGAAGTCGTCCTTATCTAACCTGCGGATTTTGAAACGACGAGAGATTTTATTTTCTAAGAGCTTTTCCATCTTCTGAAAACGCAGGATTTCATCATTACTCATACTAACAAAATCGCCCATCAGCTTATGGTTCACATCATAGACAAAATCAGACAAAGCATTTTTTGCTTCAACGGTAAGACTTTTCATAGAAAACTCCTGATCGTTGAGAAGCAACTTAAAGCCGATAAAGAAACGGTAGTTCACTTGATTTTCGCCAATCATGGATATTAAAGCGTCTGTCTGTTGGTCGATTTTGTCATAGGCAACCGCTTTGAGCTTGCCAGTGACTTCATTTTTGGAACGCTCTTGTGCAGAACGTATGCTGGATTCTGTACTGATTTGTAAAGCATGAATTTTGCCATCACGATTTTGTGCGATAAGCTGTCTGAAAGAATCATGCACTTGTATTTTCTGTTCTGGACTTAGAAATGAGTAATTGTAAGGAACAAGCTCATAGTAAGCATAACATTCCCCGTCTTTATTCCAGACGAGATTGTTTTCAATGTATTTAATTGGATATGCCATAAAATTCACTCCTAACTGCTGTAATGGCTTCTTGTGGCTGGTTTCTGCCAAGCGTTACTTTTTTTCCTGCATAGGTCAGCTTTGGTCGCAGTGCATAAGCAATGACAGACTTCAAAAATCCATAAGGCTTTTTACCATCAAAAGTTTTTGTAGACATAAACCATGTGAAAGCCACAGGAATCCCAAAGTATTTGAGAAATGCTCCCTCTATCATGGAAAGAGGGGGCAAGTTGCCAAGTATCATCACTGCAAAGAGTGACACGACAAACCATGTCATTTGCGTAAAGGTTATGGGAAACGGAAGTCTAAAATCATTGATAGAATACAGTACCTTTTCCACAGACCAGATACTGGTATAGCTTCGTATTTTCTTCATGTAATCAATCCTTTCATAAAAAATAGGGGTAGCTGATTGAGCCACCCCGTAAAATAGAAAATCTGCCAGTAGTAATGTACCGACAGATTTAATAGACGATTTCAAAAATCCCATGATTGGTTGAGATAAACGTTCCTGAAAGGTCTAAATCCCGACCATAGGCTTGATAATCAATATAGTTTTGAAGACTAGCTGGTACTTCGCCTAAAGCACCCGTTTCTTCAATGTAGTAGCGTGCCACGTCATACATATCATCACAATCGGAATGAATGATAATATCCTCTTGATGTTCGCTTAGTTCTTCAATGCTTGAAAAATGAGTGAGCAGAGCAGATAGCTCCGATTGTAATTCTTCGGGTAATTCCGATACCATTTCCCATAGTCGATTGAGTTCGCCAATGGAAGTGTATTCGTCAACCGTAAAGGGTAACTCGTAGTCATGAATGGCGTATTCCTCATATTCATCATTCAAGCCGATTTTCTCTTTGACTTCCTCAAAGTCAATGGGAAAGGTAAACCACGCACCGACCAATTCGCCCTCATTGTATTTGCCTAAATTCGCAATATAGACTTGCATATCGTCCATATATTCACGTCCTTTCTTTGTAGAGATTCAAAAATCCCTACCGCACTTCGTTTGGTGTACCATTCCTTTGCGGAACATAAGAAAACCACTTATATTCCACAAAAGAACGGTTTTATTTAAGCACCAATAATGCGATTGAATAGCTCTAGTAAAATGTCTTTTACTCCAGCAGCGTTGAAGACTAAGCCAACCGCAATAATCGCAATAATTAAAAAGCCAATCAGTTTGCTAAACTCACGCTTGAAGCCAAGATACAAGCCAATCACAACGATTGCTAAAAGCACCAGTGATTGAGCGTTTGATAGAAACCAGTTATAAAGGTTTTGTCCAAAATTCATAAAAATGTTCTCCTCTCTATATTCAATGAATTTGTATTTGAGTTATTTTTTTGGGGTATACACTTTCTGGTATGGATAGAGATTCCATGCCAGATTTTTTTATACAAAAAAGAGGACATTTGCTGTCCCCTCGTTATACAATCAATTCACCACAAAAATCATGAAAGAAGGTTAAACAAATGTCCCATAATGATTCTATCCTAAATATTCTTGGAATTAAAGATAAAAATATTAAAATTATTTCTGTTGAAGAAGCTGAACACAACAACGATTCTGTTAAAGAGTATATAACGCTAATAACAGCTACTCTTTCTTATCCGATTAATCGTTGTCGTAACTGTGGCTTTCCCACAGTTAATAAGGATGGCTTTCGCAAAACTCATGTACGACTGGCAAGTTTAAATGGGAGAAGATATGAACTAGAGCTTCGTAAACAACGCTATAAATGTAAATCATGCCATACTACTTTTGGTGCTATTACTAATTTAACCAAAGAAAATCAAACCTTATCCAGTGATCTCAAAAATCAAATCATGCTTTTAGCTCGTAAAGGTTTATCTGGTCAGCTTATTGCTGAAATGTGTCACTGCTCTCCTAGCAGTGTTCGTCGAACAATCTTAGAGCGCATGGAACCACACTATCGTGTGGCTAAGTTGCCTAAGCATCTATGTTTTGACGAGTTTCGTTCAATTAAGTCTGTGATGTCCTTTATCTGTTGTGACGCTGAAACCCACCAAATTGTCACAAAGTTACAGGATCGTCTATCACCTACCATTGTTGATTATTTTGAAAGTCGTTATTCAAAAGCCGAACGCGAATGCGTTCAATCAGTTGTAATTGATTTAAATGCTCAATATCAAAGTTTTATCTATCGCCTTTTCCCTAATGCCAATATCATTATTGATCGCTTCCACCTTGTACAATTAGCTGGTCGCGCTTTGGACAATTGTCGTATCTCTATCCTAAAGCAACTTGATAAACAGAGCCAAGAATATAAAATTATGAAGTCACATTGGAAGCTATTCCATAAAAAAGCTGAAGATCTTCACCCTGAAGAAGTAGTTTTTCTTCGCGGCGTTAAACAATATATGACTCGCCAAAATGCTGTTGATCTCATTACTAGTAAATTTTCCAAGTTCGCTGAAGTATACCAAACTTACCAAGATATCACGAAAGCCCTAAACGAGCGCAATAGTGAATTACTAGAGTCAACCATCTTAGACTACCAAAAAACCAATACAGAAATGGATACTGCTATTCAAACCCTTCGTCAAAACAGAAAATATGTCTTAAATAGCGCTAAATTTGAATACTCTAATGGTCCTTTAGAAGGCATCAATCGCAAAATCAAAACCCTAAAACGAACTTGTTATGGTTTTGCCAATCAAAAATTTTTCTTTTTAAGAATCGATTGTATTTTTTCGTAAAAAAATACCCCCTACATTTTCGTAGGAAGTATTTTTAGTCAACCATACCAGTTGACAGATATCCCACTTAGGACATTTTCCTACAAGGGGTCCCGAGCGCTTAGTGGGAATTTGTACCCCTTATCGATACAAATTCCCCGTAGGCGCTAGGGACCTCTTTAGCTTCTTGGAAGCTGTCAGTAGTATATCTAATAATTTATCTCCATTCCCTTTAGTAACGTGTAACTTTCCAAATTTACAAAAGCGACTCATAGAATTATTTCCTCCCGTTAAATAATAGATAACTATTAAAAATAGACAATACTTGCTCATAAGTAATGGTACTTAAATTGTTTACTTTGGCGTGTTTCATTGCTTGATGAAACTGATTTTTAGTAAACAGTTGACGATATTCTCGATTGACCCATTTTGAAACAAAGTACGTATATAGCTTCCAATATTTATCTGGAACATCTGTGGTATGGCGGGTAAGTTTTATTAAGACACTGTTTACTTTTGGTTTAGGATGAAAGCATTCCGCTGGCAGCTTAAGCAATTGCTGAATCGAGACTTGAGTGTGCAAGAGCAACCCTAGTGTTCGGTGAATATCCAAGGTACGCTTGTAGAATCCTTCTTCAACAATCAGATAGATGTCAGACGCACGGCTTTCAAAAACCACTTTTTTAATAATTTGTGTGCTTAAATGGTAAGGAATATTCCCAACAATTTTATACCTCTGTTTGTTAGGGAATTGAAACTGTAGAATATCTTGGTGAATTAAAGTGACACGAGTATTCAGTTTTAATTTTTCTGACGATAAGTTGAATAGATGACTGTCTAATTCAATAGACGTTACCTGTTTACTTATTTTAGCCAGTTTCGTCGTTAAATGCCCTTTACCTGTTCCAATTTCGTAAACGGTATCGGTTTCTTTTAAATTCAATTGTTTTATTATTTGGTTGAGTACTTTTTCACTCGTTAAAAAGTTTTGAGAATATTTTATATTTTTGTTCATGTAATCACTCCTGAAGTGATTACATCTATAAACAAATACAGAAGTTAAACGATTTGTTTGTAATTTTAGTTATCTGTTTAAAAAGTCATAAGATTAGTCACTGGTAGGAATTAATCTAACGTATTTATTTATCTGTGTAATCACTGTTTTTAGTCTGTTTCAAAGCAGTAGATGTTTTATCTACATTACGCATTTGGAATACCAACATGACGAATCCCTCCTTCTTAATTACAAATTTTTAGCATCTAATTTAACTTCAATTCCTATTATACAAAATTTTAAGATAATGCACTATCAACACACTCTTAAGTTTGCTTCTAAGTCTTATTTCCATAACTTCTTTTACGTTTCCGCCATTCTTTGCTGTTTCGATTTTTATGATATGGTGCAAGTCAGCACGAACACGAACCGTCTTATCTCCCATTATATCTTTTTTTGGATATCTGTCAACTGGTATGGTTGACAGATATCCTTTTTTTGTTGTTATCACGTCCTGTTCTTTTACTGACTGTTGCTTCAAAATCTGCTTGTGTCGGTCTGTCAGTTTCGCATGGTCGAGAATGTCTTTTACAACCTGCGTCTGGTTGATTTCATCAAGTTTAATCGCAACCTTTAAGGTCGGGGCAACTTGATGAGATAGCCAGTTCAGCGTCCTTTGGAAGGAGTAAGGCTCTGGTTTTGTGGTTAGTTTTAATCGTTCACGATTGTTCCCAATAAACCAAGCCCATTCTTCATTCAGTTTCCAATCAGAACGAGGTTTGGAATCGTCTTTATCTACAAAACGGATATACCGATTGATAATTTTAAAGGCGGTATGCTCTGGATTGTCATAGACGAGTAAATCACGGACTGCATAATAGGCACGCTCATTTTTCAATCGAATCTCAAAACGGTTTTTTACTTCTGCGTCTTCAATGGGAATATCATTTTTCTTGTACTGCTCGTAGTCCTTTTCATAGATACAGAAATAAACTTCACTTTGTAATGAACCGATATAGAGGGTGTTTCCCATACATTCCTTTTCCTCTTTGCGTACCAGTTCGCCACTGCGATAGCTTTTAAAACTGCGGAAGACGGAGATACATTCTTCCTGTTGGCACTTTTCAGTGAGTACAGGGATATTTAAAATCCCTGTCTTATCGTTAATGGCAAGGTCAAGGCGTTTCATCACACCGCCAGCCACCAAAACGTCCATAAAGAACTCATACCAGCTTCTTTGTTGTGCCAGAAGATAGCTTTCAAATTGTCTGCACCCACGACCTTTCAATTCCACCAGAACTCCTTTGTCCAGTTCATGGGAGCAAAGGACGAATATGTCGCCTAAAGCATAATGCTCTGAATAAGAATAGAAACCATAGTCCTCATGAAGAAAATAGGACAGTTTCAGTTGTAAGATGTTTTCGACCACCTGCTGTACGTCTGTTGTCGGAAAGCGAATCCTTACATAATCAAACAGCATTTCAAGGGGAGCGTCGGGATTGAAGCGTTCCAGAGCTTCCCAAAGGGACTGCTGTAAATCCTCTGATGGCTTGACTTTTCCTGTTTCAATATCGCTTAGATACTGCCTTGTAATACCAGTCGCAACAGCTAAACGGTTTTGAGATAGTCCATAAGCCAAGCGTTTTTCTTTTAAATGCTGTAACCAAGTTTGTTCATTCAGTAAAAATCCCTCCAATCAAAAAGGCGTATGTCAACTTTTAAAGCCCATTTGACATACGCTGAAATTTTGTAAATCCCTTGTAACCAAAGGATTTTCTAATGTTTTTTTGACTGTTTCCTGTCGATTTGTACCCCCCTGTTAGATACGGGGGGTTAAGTGCTGGCGTGGCTATTGCCACACCAGCCAGCAAGATCAGTCCACACCTGCGACTTCCGCTTCGCACGTCGCCTGCGTGGACTGTCTGCTGTTGGATAACTTTTTAATTTCCTCCAAGAAATCATATCCTTTTGGTACAAGGGGAGTATAAAACTCTGATATGACACTTGTTCCTACATCAACATAGCCACGACCTTTGATTCGCTTTAAGAAGAAATCCTTTTGTACGTCACTGCCAAACATCATGCCATAGCCCATTTCAGACATACGACCTAAAGCCACTCTGAAATTAAACTGATCACGGATTCCGTCGCCTAAATATTTTGCGTCTGGACGTTGACAAGCCAGTATTAGAAAGAAGCCAGCTTGACGACCTAACATGACAATCTGTTTCAGCTTATTCATAACTGCGGTGTTTTCTTTTGTTCCCAGCATTTCCATGAAAGCGACGTATTCATCAAAGATTAAGAAGTGTGCCGGGAGACCTAAGTAAGCATAATTTTTGCCAGTCTTATAGTTCTTCATCTGCTTCATTTCCTCACTACGTTTCATCATTTCTTCATAGAATGTTTCAATGCAAGAAAGCAAGTCTTCTTTTCTATAGTAGACATTTGCCATCACAGAACCTAAGTCCGCAAGATCAGCATTTTTCGGGTCAAGAATATACAGTTTTGAATCTGTATGAAGCAAGGCTTCAATCAGTGTCAGTATAAAGTAAGTTTTACCGCCACCTGTACCACCAGCAATCAACATATGAGGGAGCTTATCATATTCCCACCATACGTTTTTCATTAAGCGAAGTTTACCATCTTTAGCTTCTACTTCATCAATAGAAATACGACTGGCTATGGTGTCATAGAGCAAAGTATATTCCACATAGGAATCCTTTAACTCTTTATCCGTCAGCTCACAGTACAAGCCACTCTCTAATTTCTTTTCCAAGTGTAAGAGTTGGTCTTGATATTTTCCCAGCGTGATTTCCACCCGTATCTGTATCAAGCCATTTTTAAGTCGATAATACATTTTAGGGAAGTAGGTTATCTTTTCCTTTGTACGACCAGCACTATCTTTAAAGAAACCCTCTGTTTTGACCTGTTCAGATTCATACCACTTGTTTTCAAGTATCATCTTTGCCAGTTTTTGACGGTGGTAAAGTTGTTTAACCGTATCATAGCGAACCCGTTTGAATACAAACGCTACCAGCAAGCAGATAAGAATTGCGACACTGAAACTGATAATTAAATAGGGAATGTCAATCTTATCTGCTTGTGATAGGTTAAAATCCTGCCAGTTGATCTGCTGGATTGTCTTCACATGAAACAGTCCGACAACCAGCAGGAAAACAGGCAGGAGTGACGCTATCGTAAAATGAAAGACTAAATCTTTACCAGATGGGCGAATCCTTTTACCACGCTGTTTCATGCGAAAAAGTCTCCTTTCTACCTAGCGACTATTTGTCTTGTGTCGGTTCTTTCTTTGCTTGTGGTTGAGCTTTGAATGAACTAGAATCCTTTGTCAGCACAATATCGTCTGCCTTGATATACCAGTCAACATCTGCTCCTTGATAGGTGGCAGTAGCAACGGTGTCCGCAATGGGATTGATAAGTTCCACCCGTGCGTTATAATCAAACTCTTTCAAAGGCACGCTGGCAGGAATACTTACTTGAATCATGCGTCCTTGTCCTTTGGATTTTAAGTCATAGGTACGTTCCTTGATTTCATCTGAAACCGACCCGTCTTCATTTTGGATTCTCACTTCACGACGTAGAGCAGAGAATTTCAATTCTCCAAAAGTCGTGTCTTTATCTAATACAATGCCATTTGCTAATCTCATCATTTTTCCTCTCTTTCTTTATTCTTTTATCATGTCGTCAGCATGTAAAAGGTAATTTGTAAAACCACGAGTGCCGATTTTGTAGCCCTCTGCGGTAATACGTGGATTGACTAACTTCACACGTTCCTCAAAGCCGAAATGTTTTTCGCCAGCTTCAGCAGGAAGCACCACCACAATATCATCTGCTCTTTGAACATCAGAATAGAGATTATAGCTTCTTGATAAGACAGTTAGCCGTCCGTTGATTCTTCGCTGAACGACTTTATCCTCGCCAGCAAATTCTAAATTGCCGAATGTTTTTTCCATGTTGGGAATCACAAATTTAAGTTCCATATTTTTACCTATCCTTTCTTTTTTATTGGCTGAATGAATGTTTGATGGTCTTAAAGAGTGGGGAACGACCTTTTGATTCTTGATTTTTTGTTTTCATAAGTTCACTTCCTTTCAAAATCGGGTAAAAAAATAGACACCTCATTTTTTGAAGTGTCTACCTATTAAATATTCAAATTTTATTGGAAGTATCTTTATATCTTCACTTTTCAAGGATAAATCGTCGTATCAAAGCTCATTCATAAGTAGTAAATTAGTAGTAAATTGAGTGGTTTTGACCTTGATAAAGTGTGATAAGTCCAGTTTTTATGCGGATAACTAGATTTTTATGCTATTTTTATGAGAAAAATATCCAGAACTATCAGAGGGACGGACACTACATCAGCCTTGCCTATCAAAGTTATGAATTTGCTCCACAAACCATCGAAAATACCTTCTTGATGTCCAAATATCTGTTAGAAAAGGAGATACCCTCTGCCTTTCCAACTGAGCTTTACCTAACAGCCTTTGAACATCCCAAAACACCAACAGACAGAGAAATCGTCAAAAGCCTAGGCCAGCAGGCCTTGAAAGGAACCAGTCATGAAATCTGGCAGGGTCAAAAACAGCTGGGGCTAATCATCTCTCTCCCCCTATTTCTCCTGGCTTTCACCAATTTTTTCATCAAGGACCAACAGGGAACTAGCCGGCAGATTCGACTTTTGCAAACTCTAGGTCTGAGTAGGATTCGGATTACTACTAATAAATACTTAGCCTACCTGACACTATATACCACCCTCTCTCTCACTCTCTATCTGAGCCATTTTCTCATCGCTTTTTTGCTAAACGGAAATAGTAGCTGGATCTATCCCGTCACCACCTATATCAGTAAGGGAATTGATTTCAGCCTGATCCAAACAGCTATCAAACCTATTTACAAAGTCATCTTGCTGGCCTGTGGCATGCACTATCTCTACCTTCTATTTTTGCTGTGAGTAGCACAGACCTTGGCTAGAGTCTTAAAAAATGGACTGGCTGGACTGGTTGTCACACTAGGACTTGTCATCTCTGCCAACTTCTATCCCCATATCTTCAATCTATTTAGCCTATGGAACGCAGGCAATCTGGCGGATGGAAGTGCTATCATCTACCATCAATTTACAGGATACAGCATTCCCAAAGTCTTTACGGTTCTTCTCATCAGTAACCTGCTCATCTATTGCCTGCAATTCTATCTCCTGACAAGAAAAAGTGAGGTCTAACCATGCGATTATCCATTCACAATTTGTGCAAATCCTACGGGAAAAAGAACATACTAGACCAGCTAAACCTAGAACTGGGAGAGCCTGGAATCTGGGCCTTGATTGGGCCAAACGGTTCTGGAAAGACAACCCTCCTAGACTGCATTGCCAACCTGCAAACCTTTGATTCGGGAGAGATTTCAATAAATGGCAAGAAGCACGATAATCCAAATGTCTACCAAACCTTTGCCTACCTGCAGGACAACCGTGTCCTCTACCCTGAATTGACGGGGCTGGAACACTTGCGATTAGTCCAAACTATACAGGGTTTACCCAAAGAGCGGATTGAAGAAGTCATTGAAGAAATCGGTATCCGTGATTATGTGAATATCCCTGTCAAAAATTATTCCCTGGGAATGAAGCAACATCTCCTGCTGGCTATCGGTATTATGAACAAGCCCCAGGTCATGCTCTTGGATGAACCCTTGAACGGCTTGGACCCAACCAGCTACATCCAGACCAGAAAATTGCTCCAGAAACTAGCCAAAAATGGTTCAACCATTATCGTGTCTTCCCACCAATTAAACGAGGTGGACCAGCTAACCGACCAGTTGCTCTTTCTTAAACAGGGAAAAATCATTGAGTGGAAACTGGAACAGGTTGGGCGACAATATGCCGTTCAGACTAGTGACAATCAGACAGTTTATCAGAAACTTGGGCAAGTGAAGGGACTGACTTTGACCAATGATAGCATTCAGGTAGACACCAGTGTTCACAGTCTGCATTTCTACCTAGACCAAGTCATGGCTTGTCAGGTAGAAATTTTGGATATTAGCATTCAGGAGCACCAGTCCGAAGAAATCTATAAAGAACTATTTGAATAGGGAGGCTTGACCATGAATCTATTGTCCCTTTTCATTCTACGACTGAAACGCAATGCTATTTTTCTAGCCCTCATGACTGCTGTGGCTCTTATCCCACTTGCTCTGTCCTATCGGAATGTCCTAGAAGCCGAAAATCTGCGATTTGAGGATCGAACCCGCATCATACGCGTCAAAAAAGAAGCTGAAATTGTCTTGTATGCTGACGATAAGGAGGCCCAAGCCTTAGACCAGGAAAGTATGGATTATTATAAAAAACTCTTGGAACTGGCGACCACCTACTTAGAAAAGGAACATATCCAAGGAAAAAGTCAGGAGGTCTTGGAAACGGAGTTAGAACTCTACCAGACCATGCAAAACCGGGAGGCAAAGGGGCACAATATCAATCATTTTACGAACAGCGAACTGACAGAACGTATCACAGTCTATAAAAAAGTTCTAGAGCAAACTCTGACCTTTCACTACCCTACTGCTCCCAAGGATTTTTATCTGACCTTGTTACAATTTCTTCCAGCTAGTAACTATATGATTCCTCTCGTCATCTGTTGTCTCTTAGTCTGGCTTCTGATGTCTGACCTTTCCAAACATCGTGGTCTCCTCTTTATCAACGGACTATCCCCTGGTCAATATGCCACTAGCCTGACCTTACTTGCTCTTCTCCTCCAAGTTGCTATCTATGCCCTCATCCTGTTCATGTTACTTCTATTAGCACATCAGTTCCAATTTACCTTCCAAGAACAGTATCCCATTCTGATTGGCGCAAATCCTCTGTCTACCATAACAGTAGGGAAGCAGTTGCAGAAACTCCTGCTGGAAATGACTGGTGTGACAGGTTTCTATCTGGTCTTTATCCGATTAGCAACTGCTAAAATCCTAGAAAAGTATAAACGAAAATAGGCCACTGAATAGGGTGGCTTTTTGCCATCAAAAAACGATGCCTGTTCTGATATACTCCCCTTATAGTGGACAGTGAAAAAACAAAAATTTTCACTAGAAACTATAAAGGGAGTTTTATTATGTCCAAAAGAAGTCCAAAGTCTGTCTCTGAGAAACTAGAAATTGTTCTACTCT
>NZ_JAOTGL010000036.1:0-12738 GCF_044427045.1 Streptococcus sp. 2022WUSS135 | reverse complement strand
CAATTTCTAGTTTCTCAGAGACAGACTTTGGACTTCTTTTGGACATAATAAAACTCCCTTTATAGTTTCTAGTGAAAATTTTTGTTTTTTCACTGTCCACTATAAGGGGAGTATATCATTTGACGAACTCGTTTTTTGACTAGTCGAGTTCTTTCCACTCCCTTTTTATTTTCACATAGTTAGTCTAAAGCCAACTGGAAATCAATCACTTCCGTTTTCGAGCAACCGGTGCCAGACCCAACAAACCAACTCCGATTAAACTCATTAGACTGAATGTATCACCTGTTGACGGCAACATCTTAGTTTCCGGCTGAGAGGTTTTCTGAGTCGTCATAGCCTTTGTGCTTGCTTGGGTAGTCATAGCTACTGCTTTAGGAGCAACAGACTTGTTAGAATCTGTATAACCTACTACTTTTCCAGTTTCATCTACAACAGGAACAGGTGTTCCATTATTGTCAACGATAGCCTTGTATTCTGCGTCCAAACGTTCTTTAAGTTCTTTAGCAGCTACTTCTTCAAGGTAAGCATTGTAAGCATTCAAAAGGGCAGTGTAGTTTTCTTCACTAATCGTTTGAGTCGCTTTCAAATCTGCAAGGAGGGCCAATTCTTTATTAAGAACTTCTACTTTGCTTGTCAAACTTGCGTTAGCTTGATCATATTTGCTCTGTGCTGCTGCCAACAAGGCAGGTGCATTTTGCAGATTAGCTAGAGTAGTTTTTGCTGTTGCCAATAATTGTTTTGCAGTTACTAGTTCATTTTCAAGAGCAGTAATCGTAGCTTTTGATGAAGCAACTTGATTTTTCAAATTGTTCAAAGTAGCTACTTCTGTTGCCAACTCTGATTTTGCTGTTGCGAGTGCTGCTTCTTTTTCTCCAAGAACTGCTTTAGCAGCTGCTAATGTTGCTTGTTTTTCTTGAATACTTGCCTTCAAGTTAGCCACGGCTTCATTTGCAAGTCGAAGAGTTGCTTGTGCAGTTGCGAGAGTTGCTTGAGCTGTCGCTAATTTAATACGAGCAGCTGGCGCTTGTTCAGCCGTTGCAAGAACTTTAGAAAGTTCTGCTTTAGCAGTTGCAAGGGCTGTCTGAGCTGTTGTATTTGTATCTTTGGCAGTAGCAAGAGCATTCTGTGCTTCTTGATTGGTTGCCAACGCAGTATTGTAAGCAGATTGGGTCTGTTCGTATTGGGTCTGTTCGTAAGTGCTACGGATAGTCGCGCTATCATTTGGATTAGCGATAGCTGTGGTGCTGAAGGTATTCCCAGACCAGAGGTCAGTTGTGTCAATATCGTTCAAGTGGACACTGGTTGCACCTGCCACTGAAGAAATATCTACACCAAGATACGTTGCAGTAGCACGACTTGAAAGATCCAAACCTGTCACAGATGACGCGTGTAGCCACTCACGTCCGTTGTATAGGAAGTCAATCATAGCACGGTAGATAAGTGATTTTACATTATCTACGTTCGTTCTACTTAGAAGGGTTTTCCAGGTGTTTAAATTCTCTCCAACCGTCACTTTAGTAAAGTAGTTTCCTGCTTTATCCAGAGCGGAGTCGTTGTGGCTGAATTCTACGATACTTTCCCATCCATAGTTATCTGCTACATATCCATCAGTTACCAAATCAGAAGCTTTTACACTGCTTGTAGTTACAGATGTAGAGACTGTTCCAAATTTAGCTCGAACTTGATTTACCAAGTCAGATGCAAATAAAGAAAGCTCTGTTAGCAACTCGTCAGACATATTGTTTACATCTTCAATTACAATCAACTTGTCATTCGCATTTGATTTGTAAGTATTTGCTGCTCGTAAACCTTCGTTGATCTCTTTTAATTTGGCAACTGCGGCTTTGTAAGCGTCACCACCATAGCGACTATCTTTATATTGTCTTAGAGCTTCTACATATTCATCTGATACAAAAATGGTATTAATTGAGTCATAATCCGCTTTTGCAGTTGCCAAAGCGCTTGTAGCAGAATCCAAGGTCGCTTGTGTGCTCGTTGCAGTTGATTGAGCAGCTTCCAATGTTTCCGCTGCTGTGGTTGCTGCTTTTTGTGCAGATGTTACAGCTCTCTCTTTTTCAATGATAGAGATTGCACGTGCAGCGTCTGTTTCAAGAGCAGAAGCCAATTCATCTTGTGCAGTAGATACCGCAGTTTCAGCGGTTGTAACATTGTTTTGAGCGGTTTCCTGAGCTGCAATCACTTTGCTTGCACCTGTTCCGTCAAGACTAGCTTGGGCAGAATCAACAACTGCTTGTGCTGAAGTTACCTCTGCTTGTTTAGAAGTAACATTTTCTTGTGCAGAAGAAACAACCGCTTCCTGTGTAGCAACAGCCGCTTCTTGTTCACTTACAACATTCTGTGCTTTAACGATAGCTTGTTCAGTTTCTGTCACTTTGGTTTCAGCTTCAGTTACCGCTTGTGATGCAGCAGCGATATTTTCATCAGTTGCATTTTCTGCAATTGTCTTCGCTGATGTTAATTCTTCTTTGGCTGTCGTTACGGCAACCGCTTCTGTATTGACCGCATGTTGCTGTTTTTCAACAACTGCTTCCTGAGTTGCGACCGCAGTATTAGCCGCATCCAATTCGGATTTAGCTTGTTCTACTTCTCCCTTTGTAGGAACTGTTGTAACATCTGTACTTTGAGCAGAGTTCTCAACAACTGTTTCTGGAACGTTGGTAGTATCTACTTGTTCTGCCTGAACTACCACTCCAGTTGACGCAACTAACGGTACCAATAAGCTATTAAGGATTATCTTCTTGTTCATATTGTTCTCCTATATTTTTATTAAAGCTATTATAACACAAACTATCCTTATAAGTCTATTTTTATAGTCCTTTTAAGACCTTTTAACTGTCCTTAAAAACATATATCCTTAGAGGATAGGAGGACAGGAAATGACCCTTGACCAATATGTTGCAAAACAGGTACAAAAGTTACGAAAAGAATTTAAACTAACACAAGAACAATTAGCTGAAGCAGCCAATATCGATGTGTCTTCAATCGCAAAAATTGAACGTGGAGAACGTTCAAACATCAAGGTTAATACCTTAGAGAAATTAATTAGCGCCTTCAACATTTCAACAACAACTTTCTTCAATGACTATCAAGCAATCGACAAACCGATAGATCCCTTACTCGACACCCTGCAGACAAACTTATCAAATCTAAGCAGTAACAAACGCAAAGAGTATTTATTAATTTTCGATGCAATTCTAAAAGCCGGAGAAAACGATTAGTAGCAAATACACATAAACGAGCAGCGTGATCCTGCTCGTTTTTATCACATTCAAAAATACATACTAACCTTGTCTCTACTACTCATATCCTTCTACTCTGCAATCTTAAAAAGTAATGGTGTGAATTTGGTGTGAAAAGTGGTGTGAATTTTGCTAAAAAAACATCAAAAAAACACCCCAGGGTGTGAACCATGAAGTGTTGTAAATACTGTATTGTAGCTGGTTCTTAACGTTTAGAGAATTTCGCTATTGAAAACAAAGAATTCTTAACCCTTACAAATCCCGTTATATCAACATTTACAAAAATGAAACTTCCATGAAAATGGACTAAAATCCACTGATTTGGATAAAATTGACACCAATTAACACCATAAAATAGACTAGTCAACCACTTCATTTGAGGTGGTTTTTACTTTGATTTTACAAAAGAAAATGCAAAATCTTTAATTCAAAATTGTCACCAACTTTCAATTTGATTGACCTCTTTCTTTTTATACTAGTTAACTCTAATCATGCTAACTTCTGTAAAAGTAGTCATCTTCTTTATATTGGATTAGAGATTGGCCTAATACTAACCTAGGCCTCATATAATTTGAAGAATCCTCAAATTCGGAAAAATCAGAAATTTTATGTCCCGCCTGCAATAAAAACATGTTACGCCTATCACCAAACTTTCCTCTAATATATAGAATAGGTAAACTCTCATTAACAGCTTTTCCAGTCACCAGCAATTTAGAGTTGTTAACTATTGTTTAAATTTATCTTTTAATAAATCATAAAGTGTTCGAAAATCATTTGGAATTGATGATTTTTTAATACTATGTACTTTCTTTATAGCATCTAGAAGTTTATTAACATCAGAAAAGTATTCTTTTACAAAGTCACTTTTTTACGGATTCTAAATTTATTTTATTTGCATGTCAGGTATCCATACGTTACAATTTATAAAAGCTAAACTCACTTTTGAGTTCCGAGCAGTTGTTGTTTGCTGATTCCGTGGCCAAAGGGATGGCATCATGAATCACCATATCTTATCACTGTTACTCAACATTCACGCTAATACTCACAATCTCCTTTGTCTGAGAGTTGAAAATCACAGAATAGGCATATACTTCGCCTTTTTCATGGAGACTGGTTTTAAGTGCAGAAACACTTACAATATTTTCAAAAGTTTCCTGCTGTTTTTCTTCGGAATCAAGTGATACAAATTCATTTTCCTTGATTTGTTTACCTACACTATAGGAAAAATCGCCTTCATCAAACGTTACATCGTACTCGCTGGAAATAATTTGATTTGCTGCTTTAATCACTTGTTTTTCCTCGTCAGAATAAGTTTCATTTTTCATTGAACATCCTGATAGCATACATAAGACCACAACTGCGGCAAACAATACGCTAAATATTCTCTTCATTCTTTTAACTCCTTTCATAATCCTGATACACTTTACGGAAAACAGCTTTTCGATAGGAAGCATCGATTCCAAAGTAAATTCCCGTCTGCAATACAAGCAGCACAACTGTACACCAGAAAGCTACCGGAATATTTGAAACAATCGCAAATCGTTCGCTAATAAAAATTCCAATCCAAAGGTAAATCAGAGCAACAAGGAAAGGAACCAACAAAATCAAGGATGTTACCTTACGCAATGCAGAAGATAACTCTTTCTTGGACAACCCGATTTTTACAATTCCTTTGTACTTTTTGCATTCTGCATCCAACTCCGAATATAGTCTGGAGTATATAAAGCTTGCAACTGCAAGAATAAACGTGAAGCACAGCATACTGCCGATATATAACGTCAGATTGTTCTGCAGCTGGCTGGTGCGATAGTAGCTGTACGCAGTTATCACATTTGCATCTCTGTTTTCAATACTGGTTTTCAATGAGTTTTCAACCGCTTCGGGACTATGACTATTCATTTCCCAGTTATCATAAACAAATGCTGTGATAGTCTTGCTGTCCATCTGTGGCTTCAAAGCATCAAAAACTGAATCATTTACAATGCAAACATTGGTTGTGAAACCGGACAGCATAATGGTTGCTTCTGTATATCCTTCTACAGACAGATCAAAACGATTTTCATCCATAAAGGACTGAATATCTGACGGAATCTTTTTGACGGTTTCTCCTGCATTTCCAGCAACGAGAAAAACGCCGTCTTCTGAAACTGTCACTGTTTCTCTACCGAGAAACTTCATTATGATGTTGTAATCACTTGCAGACATCATCGCAGAACGGGTTGGGTTAGCCTTATTGTACCAAAGGTTAAATACAGCTTTTTGATAACCGGGCAAGTCTTGCAGTTCCTTTTCAATCACAGCCACGTCGCCGGCAACATCTGCATTTTCTGTCCAGGCATTATAACTTATAGCATAGGGCATGATCTTCTCCGTTTCTGTTTTCACATTTGTCGACATGGAAAACAGGAGGATGATGGAAAAGAATGAAATGGCATACAATACAGCGGAAATTGTCATTGTCTGCGCATTTGCTCTCAGTTTTGCTTTTTTATCGCTGCTATAAAGCAAACGTCCTCTTGCATGACTTTTTTTTGAAAGGGCAAGGGCCATACGCATTCCATAGGCAAACATCAAATAAGTTCCAGTGATAATGGTAAAAACCAACACCAAAGCAGTCACACTGTTGTCCTGAATCTGTTTAGCCATCTGTGTCCCGCTTGTAAAAAGCCAAACCATAAAACCAAATAAAACTAAAAATACAATAAGAAGGGGTAACAGTTTCTGTGGCTTTTCACCGGTTACTTCGGTTTTTAATAAACGTACCACCTCTTTCTTGCGAATCAGCCTTGGCGTAAAAAAAGCAATCGCTAAAAAGACAATTCCCAAGACAATAACAGTAGTAATGATTGCCTGAACAGGGAAATAGAAAGTAAAGTCGGATACGCCGATAACTTTATTTGCAATGTCCAAAAAGAATTTTGAAAACACAAATCCCAGCAAAATCCCCGTTACGATAGATGCAAATCCAACAATCATGTTTTCCAGAAACACAAGTTTGTTAACCTGCTTTTTTGATGCGCCCAAAATAGTGATCAAACCGAACTGGCGACTTCGAGCCTTCAGAAAACATCCCACAGAGTATGAAATAAAGCAAACGGAAAATCCAATGGAAATAAGCTCGCCTACTATAAGGATCAACCCCATGGTGCTGTCTCGGTCAATGATACTCATGGCCGGGTGAAACGACAGCACTGTGAACAGGAAAAATACAAATACAGAAAACACGCAGTTCACGAAGTAATAAATATAGTTTCTTCTGTCACGGCTGATATTGTTGCGGGCAAAGTCAAATAAGGTCATGCGGTTCACCTCCCAAAAGACTCATAGCATCCACAATCTCCTGTTGAAAAGTCCTTCGATTTCCATCGGAGACAATTTCCTGGTATAACTGTCCGTCTTTGATAATCAGGACGCGCTTGCAATAGCTCGCCACAAAAGAATCGTGCGTTACCATCAGGATAGTGGCATTTTTCGTTTCGTTGAGCATCCGGAATAATTCCATAACATCTTTCGTAGCCTTGGAATCGAGATTTCCGGTAGGTTCGTCTGCCAGAAGCAAAGACGGATTGGTTACAACGGCACGGGCAACCGCGGTACGCTGTGCCTGCCCTCCGGATATTTCAAAAGTGCGTTTGGAAAGGAGAGGCTCAATTCCTAAAAGTGCAGCAACCTCCGCGGTGCGCTTTTTAATCTCAGGAACAGGAACACCTTCCAATGTCAACGGCAGCATGATATTTTCGCCCACTGTCAAAGTATGCACCAAATTGAAGTCCTGAAATACAAAGCCCAAGGTATTCCGTCTAAAATGTGCCAGTTGGTCGTCATTCATTTCGTGGGGATCTTCACTATCAATGCAGACACTGCCGCTGGTAGGGTGATCGATGGTAGAAATCACATTTAAAAGAGTGCTTTTACCACTACCGGATGGTCCCATAATGGCGACAAATTCTCCTTTTTCAATACTAAAGTTAATATCATTCAAAGCGGTATATGGAACTTTTCCCTCATATACTTTACCAAGATGTTTTGTTGTTAAAATTGACATCTTTACAACCTCCTTCATTGTTCTGCATTTAGTATAGCTGATATCTCAAAAAATAAAAATCGAGAAAGATTACGGAACATGACAGTTTTGTAATCTTTCTCGAAATGCTATATTTCACTTTTTGCATGAAAATAAATAGTAAATGTACTTCCTTTTCCTAATTCTGACTGCACCATTATGGTATGTCCCAGATAATCCAGGCTTTGTTTTACCATATACAAGCCCAATCCGCTTGATTCTCCGCGCAGGCGTCCATTCTGTCCCGTAAAAAACAAATCAAAAATTCGATTGAAGTCACGAGGATCAATGCCACATCCTTCATCTTGGATACTCAATGAAGTACATTCTTCTGATCTGTCAGCACGGACGGTAATTTTCTTTCCTTCATCACTATATTTGATAGCATTGGTTAAGAGTTGGTACAACACGAAACGAAGCCATTTGGAATCGCTGTACACCACCAAATCATCTGCAATCTCAAGTTTTGGAAAAATTCCTTTTGTAATAAATGAGCTTTTTAACTCGTTGATACAATCTTTACACATACTGTGCAAATTCACTTTTTCGGAATGAAAATCATTTTTTATTGCATCAAGTTTATACATATTCAAAACCTGATCCAAATCATATTGTATTTGCGCCGCTGATTGTGCTATTTTACGAAAATCCGAATCGCCTTTTTTGTTTTCTGAAACCAGACGGATCACGGATAAAGGCATTTTTAATTGATGCACCCAGCGATAAATCATGATCTTACTCTGCTTTTGCTTGTCCTCCATACGAGCTAACCGGTTTAAATATAACCTGTGCTGTTCCTCAACTAACTTCCGATAGTGCTGTTCCTCGCGGCCTTTGGGTTCGCTGATTAGAAAATCCTCCAAGGTCTTGTTTTCATTACAAAGGATTTCATAAAAATCCCATGTGGAATATAGCCGGTAAAGCAAGAAGCACAATAAAATAAACAGAGATAAAAATACATAATACCACCATGTTCCTCCGGGATTTCCACTAATTAAAGTCAAATAAACAATCATAATGGAAACCGGCGCTGCTAAAAAAAGAAGAATTACCCATAGGTGATCCAAAACAAAACATTTTAAATGTTTTGCAAGTTTTTTATTTTTCATGACGTGAATCTCCTATGCGATAACCAACGCCTCTGACGGTTTTAACAGCAAGGGTGGAGCCAATGCGCTCTAATCGTTTGCGAATCCGGCTGATTGTCACATTCAAGGTGTTTTCTTCTACAAAACTCTCATCATCCCAAATTTCATTCAGCAGTTCCTCACGGCTTACAATATTCGGATAATTCTGAAACATCACCCGGATCACACCTGCTTCTGTTTTGGATAGTTCCGTCATATGTCCATGACAAGACAATGTTAATTTGCTTTTTGAAAAAATACAATCTTCACATTGTAATTCATCTGCGTTGAAACTTGAATACTCTCCATATGTGCGGCGGAGGACGGCGGAAATTTTTGCTGTGACCACTTCAAAAGAAAATGGCTTTGTAATATAATCATCCCCTCCGTTCATAATGGCATGAACTTGATCGGAGTCTGTATTTCTGGCAGAAAGAAATATAATCGGACAAGGACTGATACTTCTGATCTTATTACACCAATAGAAACCGTTATAGACAGGAAGATTGATGTCCAGCAAAACCAGATGGGGATTTTCCAGCTTGAATTCCTCAATTACATTTTTTAAATCTTTACAGCAATAGACTAAAAAACCGAACCGTTGTAAATGGTCTGAGAGAAGTCCGGCAATATCAATGTCATCTTCTATAATCATAATTTTATAATCCATATTTATCTCCTTTTCCCGTCTAAAAATTTAACAACGAAATAACCGTACCCGCCAACCAAAGAAGAAATAACACGATAGGCACTGCTTTATATTTGAGAATAATTGCGATATACTCTCTGATAAACGCATTCGGCCAATAATAAAAAGCTGTTTTGCACCCAACACCATCCGCTTTTAATCCAACCTGTTTTGCATATGTCCCAGTTCGAAAAACATGATAATCATTTGTTACAAAAATCACACGGTACTGGGACATCATCTGATCCATAATTTTTTTTGAGAACATCATGTTCTCAAGAGTTGTGGTGGACTGATCTTCCATGATAATGTTATGCTCAGAGATTCCTTTTTCCAGAAGATAATTTTTCATGGCTTCGGCTTCAGATATATTTTCATCACTGCCCTGGCCGCCTGAAACTATAATTTTTGCTTTTCTCCCGGAACTCTCAAATACCTCAATTCCCTTATTCAATCTTCCAGCCAGCAGAGGGGAGACCCTTTCGCCGTTAAGCAGCCCAGCACCATGTACGATAATAAAATCACAGTTTTTGTTTTTCGGCAAAAGGTGGTAGAGCTGTGAGTAAATGAAGAGTGCTGAAAAAGTAAAAATAACATACATCGCGATGAGGGCAATCAATACAACCATTGACATCGTAATAGTCGATAAATTTTTAGCTGAAATCGTTACTGCCACAGCAACGAATGCGCCCCAAATTCCAACTCCAAACGCAATAGATAAACTGTGTACCAAACTGAAACGTTCTCTTTTTATTGCAATCACTCCTGCATAGATAAAGACAAAGGAAATAAACAGTAAAATCAACGGGATGACTGTATACAGAACTATATTAAGTAAAGTATTAACTATTGTCCCATTTGTAGCATAAGCCACTGCAACAAATAGCGATGCTAAGCTCAATGCAAGAAAGATTGAATTTCTGAAAGCACGTTTTTCCCTCAAAAATGAACCTATAAATATAGCCGTAAAAGCCCCAAATATAATCCAATATATCATTTTCTATTCCTCCGAATGCCAATTACATTTATATCGCTGATCAAGGGGCTTCTGTGTTTGTTTGGGTATTAGCCAAATACGATTTAAATGCACTACACCTTTGATACGGTTTTCTTTACAAAGTTTCTGCACTCGTCGATCTGACAAGCCCCATAGTTTTGCTGCGTCTTGTACAGTCATATACTCGAACATTGCCGTCCTCCTTAATCCATCTACTTATATTATAGACGGTTAGCCGAATAATATCAAGTTTTTTAGTAAGATACAATACCGGCAAGCAACTTTATTGTGAGAGCAATCTTCGCGAGCAGGTTTTGCGCGGTTCGCAAAACATCGGTTCGTTAGAACCGACTGCAAGGAAAAAAGAAAGCATCGAGCTTTCTTTTTGGGCTGCAAGCCTACGTGTTTAGCGATGAGTAACGATAGTTTACTCACGCTAAACACGTATCTCATCAAAAATGAGATTATCTCAATAATAACATCAGTAGAATAAATAAAAATAGGCAGAAAATATCGAAATCTCCTGCCCTTTACTTATTCCACAGACTTCTTTACTATTCCACTTTTTGAGAAAAAATGGATGGTTATATTTGTCCATAAACATAAACTAAACGGTGGTTTTAAGTTAGCCATCTTTTACGACTGAATCGGTTACTTTACTGGCTCATCTTTCATAGAAAAATGGATTCCTATATGAACCAATAAGTCAAGTTTTCATGGTTTTCTTTAGTATTCCAACATTACTGAAAATATGGATTATTATAAAAGTCCATATCGCAAATCAAAGTGGGCTACTCTAATACACCATTATTTCTATCATAATGGACCTCTATTCAAATCCACTTTTTAAGAAAACTTAGACTTCTTTACTATTCCACATTTAGCGATAAAATGGGAAACTCTACTTAACCATCTTTTAGCTAGTAATGGACTAGTTTCACTATCAATTGATTCGTTAAGGTAATGGATTTTTGAAAAGTCATCTTTTACCTTTTTAAGTTATACTATTTCCTTTCTACAGAATTGGCATGTCGAATACTTTTCAGCTTCTTATCTATTCACAGAAAAATATTTCTGTGTTTTTTTGATTTTGAAAATGTGGCATAGTAATATCGTAAAAATTGAATGACTAGAGCTAAACACTATCTGGTGTTTTTTCAACATCAGATAGACAGGAGGAAATAGTGCGATTTCATATTCGTAAGGTTCAATTATTTCAAAAATAATGACTCAGTTATTCAACTAACAAAATATAGAAAGGAGTTTTTAGGCCGTAGGTCCAGATAAAGTAACAAAGATATAGTCACAATCAAATTGAAATATTATTAAATAAATTCTGCATCATAAAGGAGGAAATATTACTGAGTCCATAGTTATAATCCAGTTTTACGAATAGCGAAACCAAAGCAAGAAATCGTTCAAATCGAAAAAATACAAAAAATAAACGTTATAAAGCGTTTCAATTATTCAAGCTCTAGAATCCAAATTGAGCATTGGAGTAGTCTTCTCCAATCAAAAAAACATAAAGAACACCTGCCGCAGCAGGAAGACACTGTTTTCGGAAGTATCGCGTTAATCGAAAACACCTCAACCATTGGTACAAAAAAGAAAGGAGTCAGTTATGACTAAAAATAAAAAAAGACGATCACGTTCAGATCGTAGAAAAATGAAAAAACATGCGATAGAAAAACAAAACAAAGCGCTAAAAACACCAGAAGGCCGACTTCAGTTTGTCAATTCTCAAGGAGTTTCAAGTTTAAAGAAACGATTCAAAAAAGGAAAAGGCATTAAGCGTAAAGAGGCCAAAGAAACAGGAGATGACATTGAGTTAATCCACACTCATCGTACACTCCATAACTATTCGGGTTCATGGCATTGTTTTGCAAAATGGGTTTCAATTCACATTTCACCAGAACAGTTAATGGTATTAGGTAATGTTGAAAAAGATACGGAAGGTTGGATAGAACTTATCAATCAATACTTACAATATTGTATAGAGATTGGTTTAAGTCCATATACACAAGCTACCTACAAAGCAGCATTGGCCAAAGTTCTCGGAGTTTCCTCAACTAATTTCATCGCTACACAACCACGTACACGTGCAAATCGCATGAACAATCGTGTATTACATATAGACTATCGTTTATCCAACAAAAATAACGACTACTGGCATAAAGTAGTTGTCGCAACAGGCTTACGTAAAAGTGAACTGATCCATGTCACTGGTGATGCTATGCAACGTGGCCGTGATGGTCGTTGGTATTTAAATTTAGACGGCCGTAAACATCACACAAAAGGACGCAGAGATCGCTGGTCTCCAATCATGGCTACTAGTCAAGAGGAGGAAGAGTGGTTAGTCGCTATTTTCCAACGAGCAGGAGAAAAGAGAGTGTTTCATGTTCCCAAAGATTTAAGTCTCGACGATTTTGATGGAAAGAAAGTTCCCACTGCATTAAAGCCACATAAGTATCGTGCTGAGTATACAGAGCGTGTTTATCGCAGTGTAGCACGCGAAATTTCCAAGATTAGAAATCGTAAAGAAGTTATCCATCTGCGTAAAGAGTTAGTTGGCATCTCACTCGACAGAAAAGCTTGTAAAATTG
>NZ_JAOTGL010000035.1:0-13262 GCF_044427045.1 Streptococcus sp. 2022WUSS135 | reverse complement strand
GTATTTGGTAGGATGAAGGGTGTTTTTGGCGTGCGCAGAGTCCATGTCAGAGGTCAAAAGGTGGTTGAAACTGAGATAGGATTCCTCCTAATGAGCATGAATCTCACGAAATTGGCTAAGAAATTAGTCCAAGATAGTAGAAGCAGAAAGAAAAACACAGACAGTTCGGCTGAATTTCATCAGAATCAGCTTGAATCTATCTGTGTTTTTTATTTACTGGCTAGTTTTTGCCCAGTCTCTTTTTTATTATGTGACTTTTAGTCCGTCACGCTCCGTAAGGTGCGTGACAAATAAACCACCCGCTATGCGGGTGCGCGACGAAGGTTATACCAAAAAACTCCAAACGCGATACAATAAAGGTGTTCAAGCCTATTGTAAAGCGAGAGGAGAAAAGTATGGCACAAAAGGCACATAGTTTATCACATACAAAGTGGGCTTGAGATATAATAGGGATACAGAGAAAAAAGCTTGATAATTCGGGGCTTTCAGCACTGTATCCCTATTTTAAGAATCATATTTTTTCACGCACTCAATGTAACAGATCTTATCGAATTACAAGTTATGTTTTGTCGTATTTTTAATAGATTGCTGATAGAACTCAATTTTATCATCTAAATTTTGAAGATACTCAGTCCATTTTAGTTGCTGTTCTAAAACATAATTCCTGTGTAATTGGAGAATTTGTAATCGTTCAGGCATTGTAATCGAGCCAACATATCGTAACTCGGAATAATGTTGAATATCTTTGATAAGCATTCCTGTTTCTTTCAGCCGTCTTATAAATTTTATCCACTCTATATCGCTTTCTTTATAATATCTTCTACCATTTTTGTCTCTATCTACTTTGAGTAATCCTTTTTTTTCGTAGTAACGAAGGGTGCTTGCCGGAAGATTTGTTTTATTTGCAATTTCGCCTATTTTCATTGCAGATGACTCCTTTCCTAATTTTTAAAATTCATAAGTAAAAGAACTTGACTTAAACTAAGGTTTAAGTAGTATAGTTATATTATAAAAGAAAAAAGGAGGTGAATTCAAGTGAAAAGTAAACGATTTGAAATAGGTTTAGAACAATTACAAAAAATTGATGGTGTGAGTGGCGAAAAAGTTATACAAACATTAGAAGATATTGCTCCAGATTTAGGAGAATATATTATCGAATTTGCATTTGGAGATATTTATAGTAGACAAGGACTTTCTTTGCAAGAAAGAGAAATGATAACTATCACAAGTTTATTGACATTAGGAGGGTGCGAACCACAATTAGAAGTTCATATTAATGGATCCTTAAATGTGGGAATATCTCCAGAAAAAATTATTGAGACATTTATTCAGTGCATTCCGTATGTGGGTTTTCCAAAAGTCTTAAATGCTACATTCGTTGCAAAAAAAATCTTTTCTGAAAGGAATCTTACTTTAGGTAGTAACACAAACGACGGGCGGTAATATATCACTAATAAAAAATAAAGGAGCTATGTGGAATGAAATAACGAGTGATTTTTCACTGATTTTTTGCTGAAAAACCAAAAATCATAATTTTTGAAAGAGGACTATTTACGCCAAAGTAGGTTTGGATGAGGACTTGCAAGCCTTTCTTATCAGCCAAGAGAGTTTGGTAGATGTTTAGGAAAAGGGCTTTTTCTTCAGCAGTCAAATCCTTGACCAAGCTAGGCTCGTCTAACTGGATTTTTTCAGCACCAAGCTCTGCCAATTTTTCAAAGACTTGTCCGTAGGCTGCAACTAAGCTATCAGCGAAATCAGTAGCAGTTAAACCTTCTTCAAAATCAGTTAATTGTAAGAGTGTGAATGGACCAATCAAAACTGGACGAGTTGTGATACCCAAGTCCTTTGCTTCTTGGAATTCGTCGAAAATCTTATGGCCGGCTAGTTTGATTTCTGTGTCTTTTTCAATAGCTGGAACAATATAGTGGTAGTTAGTATTGAACCATTTTTTCATCGGTCTAGCACGAACGTCCCCTTTTTCTCCTTGATAGCCACGTGCCAAAGCGAAGTATTTTTCAAGGTCAGTCAAGTCAAGTTCTTGAACTGCTTTAGGTACGATGTTGAATAGTACTGCTGCATCCAAAACATTGTCATAGTGTGAGAAGTCGTTGCTTGGGATTTCAGTAATGCCTGCTTCTTTAACAATATTCCAATGTTTAGCGCGCAATTCTTTGGCTGTTGTCAAGAGCTCTTCTTGTCGAATTTCATTTCTAAAGTATTTTTCAGTGATAAATTTTAGTTCACGGTGTTCTCCGATACGTGGGAAGCCGATAATAGTAGTAGTCATGGTTTTTCCTCCAAAATATTTCTATGCCCCTATCCTAACAGAAAAAACGACTCTTGTATAATTGTAAAATTTTAGAGGAAGTTATAACATTTGGCTATAACGGATTGAAAGGGAACTGCCTTTTATGATATTTCTTCTATATAAAAGCTTGAAAAAACGCCTGTTTATCAAGCTTGCCTTTTTTTATGCTGGCTCCGGCATAGTTTTTTCTTAAGCTTGGTATAGATTTTATCTATGAAACTGCCAAAGGTAAACTCTTGTTTGTGAGCAATTGTTTATAGGTAGTTCTGATAGTTATTTTTTATCAAGCCATAAAACTTCTATATTAGACAGGGCTAGGTAGCCATGCTACAATGGAAAAAAATGAAAGAAAGGGGCTTTTTATGGGAAAAGTTATCATTGGAATTTCAGGAAACGAGCAAGAATTTCCAACTAAATCTGGTAGAACTTATGTAACCGTTGCGAGTGAATTGGCAGATGGTGTTCGTCAGGCTGGTGGTATACCGATGGTTATTCCTATGGGAACCCCTGACTTAGCCAAGGACTATATCAACATGATTGATAAGTTGATTTTATCAGGCGGTCAGCATGTAGACCCAAGTCTATACGGTCAAGAGCGCTTGATTGATAGTAATGATTACCTCTTGGAACGGGATGAATTTGAACTGGCTTTGATTGAGGAAGCCCTTCGTCAGGGAAAACCAATTTTTGCAGTCTGCCGAGGGATGCAGTTGCTGAATGTTGCTCTAGGCGGAAGCTTGGAACAAGAGGTGGCTCATCATTGGCAAGATGGTATTGCGGGGACCTCCCATCGTTTACAAGTGAAACCTAAAAGCCGAATCGGTCAACTGTTTGCCCAAGGGAGCCCTATTAATTCCTTCCATCAGCAACGAATCAAAGAATTGGCTCCAGGACTGGTGGCGACAGGTTTGGATCCTAGGGATGGTACGATAGAAGCTTATGAAAGTAGGGGGAACCAAGCTTTGTTTGGTACCCAATGGCATCCAGAATTTTTGTACAATGATTGTAAGCAACATCGAGACATGTTTCAGTATTTAGTTGATATATTTTAAGAGGGGTATCCCTCTTTTTATTATCAATGTTTATAATTGCAAGGGTATTTGTTATAACGAAAAGTTATAACTTTCTATAAAAAAAGTCAATTAGTCAGAAAGAAAATTCTGTGTTAAGATAGATACAGTTCTAATTTAAGGAGATCATTTTATGAAATTAAAAAAATTGTTTAGTTTGGCAACAGCTGCTTTATCAGTAGGTGTACTTGCTGCATGTGGTAACTCTTCTTCAAGTTCAGATTCATCTGCAACAACTGTTCGAGTAGGTGTGATGAGCTTGAGTGAGTCGGAAGAAGCTCGTTGGAATAAAGTTCAAGAAATTCTCGGGGACGAAGTGAAGTTGGAATTCACTCAATTTACAGACTATTCACAACCAAACAAGGCAGTAGCTGAAAATGAGGTAGACATCAACGCATTCCAGCACTATAACTTCTTGAATAACTGGAATGAAGAAAATGGTGAAGACTTGGTTGCTATTGCGGATACTTATATCGCACCAATCCGTCTTTACTCAGGTACAGCTGATGGAAAAAACAAGTACACTAAAGTGGAAGAAATTCCAGATGGTGCAGAAATTGCGGTTCCAAACGACCCAACAAACGAAAGTCGTGCTCTTTACCTTCTTCAAGCAGCTGGTTTGATCAAGGTTGGTGTATCTGGTACAGAATTGGCAACTATTGCTGACATTACTGAAAACAAGAAAAACTTGAAAATTACTGAGTTGGATGCAAGCCAAACAGCAAGCTCACTTAGCTCAGTTGATGCAGCAGTTGTAAACAACACATTTGTGTTGGAAGCTGGTTTGGATTACAAAAATGCCCTTTACAAAGAGCAAAAAGATGAAAATTCAAAACAGTGGTACAACTTGATTGCAGCTCGTAGCGATTGGGAAAAATCAGAGCAAGCAGCAGCGATTAAGAAAATTATCGAAGCCTACCACACGGATGAAGTGAAAAAAGTTATTGAAAAGACTTCAGACGGTATGGATGAACCAGTTTGGTAAAATGTAAATAGGTCGAGGACTGGACAAAGTTGTTCAGCCCTCTATCTGTTTTTATAGAGATAAGAAAAAATCTCTTAACCAAAGTCAGATATGTGGGAGAATATTTGATTTTGGTTAGTAGATTTGATTGATTTTCATTGAGTATGAGGAGAAAGTATGGCAGATAGTAAAGTTCAAGCATTTGAAAATGATGCGATTATTCAGCACTATTTTGAAAAGTTGAAGGTATTGATTTCAAAGAAATCTATTTTTGCTCAGCAGATTGGTTTGTTGGATGTGGCGACTTACTTGAAAGATATGTTTGAAGAAGCTGGTGCAGAGGTTGTTTTGGACGATAGTTATGCAGCACCCTTTGTCATGGCTACGTTTAAGGCTTCGGTGCCAGATGCTAAAACATTGATTTTCTACAATCATTATGATACAGTACCTGCAGATGCCGATCAGGTCTGGGAGAAGGGCACCCCCTTTGAATTGACCATTTCCGATGGCTATATCTATGGTCGAGGGGTAGATGATGATAAGGGCCACATCACAGCTCGTCTGTCGGCCTTGAAAAAATATCAAGCTAGACAGAATGGCCATTTACCAGTCAATGTGATTTTTATTATGGAAGGGGCAGAAGAGTCAGCTTCTGTTGACTTGGACAAATACCTTTCAAAATATAAAGAACATTTGATCGGTGCTGATTTACTTGTCTGGGAGCAGGGGCATCGCAATAGTCTACATCAGCTAGAAATTGCTGGGGGAAATAAGGGAATTGTGACCTTCGATCTTCAGGTCAAATCAGCTGACTTGGACATTCATTCTTCTTATGGAGGTATCATTGATTCGGCAAGCTGGTATTTATTATCGGCACTTCAATCCATGCGGGCTGCAGATGGACGAATCTTGGTAGATGGCATTTACGAGCAAGTGCAAGAGCCAAATGAGCGTGAATTAGCCTTGGTGGAGGAATTTGCACTGGCGACCAGTCAGTCTATGAAAGACATTTATGGCTTGACTCTTCCAACCTTGGTAGAAGATCGTCGTGAGTTTCTGAAGCGTTTGTATTTTGAGTCATCTATTACCATTGAAGGCTTGTCAACTGGCTATCTTGGTCAAGGTGTCAAGACCATCATACCAGCTCAGGCTTCTGCTAAGATGGAAGTTCGTCTGGTGCCTGGGTTGGAGCCGCATGATGTATTAGATAAGATTCGTAAGCATTTGGACAAGCATGGTTTTGACAAAATTGAGGTTATCTTCACTTTGGGGGAAATGAGCTATCGAAGTGATATGTCCCATCCTGCCATTGTCAATGTGATTGAGTTGGCTAAAAAGTTGACGCCAGAAGGAGTTGCTGTCTTGCCGACGTCACCGGGGACAGGACCCATGCACACAGTCTTTCATGCTCTAGGTGTGCCGATTGCAGGATTTGGTCTAGGAAATGCCAACAGTCGTGACCATGCCGGTGATGAAAATGTCAGCATCGCTGACTACTATAGCCATGTTGAATTAGTAGAGGAGTTAATTGCAAGTTATGAGTAAGGAAATGATTAAGCTAGATAATATTGATGTAACCTTCCAGCAGAAAAAACGCACCATCGAAGCGGTAAAGGATGTGACCATCCATATCAATCAAGGGGATATTTACGGTATCGTAGGTTATTCTGGAGCCGGGAAATCTACCCTTGTCCGAGTAATTAATTTATTGCAGGTACCGACAGCGGGTAAAATTACTATCGATGAGGATGTAATTTACGAGGGAGAAAAGGTCACACTTACCCCAGCTCAATTGCGGAGCAAACGCCGTGAAATCGGTATGATTTTCCAGCATTTCAATCTGATGGCTCAAATGACGGCAGAAGAAAACGTAGCCTTTGCCCTTAAGCATTCGGGTTTGAGCAAGGAAGAGAAGAAAGAAAAAGTTGCTAAGTTGTTGGACTTGGTTGGGCTTTCTGACCGTGCTGAAAACTATCCAGCTCAGTTGTCTGGTGGTCAAAAACAACGTGTTGCCATTGCCCGTGCCTTGGCCAATGACCCTAAAATCTTGATTTCTGATGAGTCTACTTCGGCCTTGGATCCGAAAACGACTAAGCAGATTTTGGCACTTTTGCAGGAATTGAATGGAAAATTGGGCTTGACCATTGTTATGATTACCCACGAGATGCAGATTGTAAAAGACATTTGTAACCGTGTGGCTGTTATGCAGGATGGTCACTTGATCGAAGAAGGTTCCGTTTTAGAAATCTTCTCTCATCCAAAAGAAGAATTGACACAGGACTTCATCAAAACAGCAACAGGAATTGATGAGGCCTTGGTGAAAATTTACCAGCAGGATATTGTTAAGAATTTGCCTGAGAATAGCATTTTAGTGCAACTCAAGTATGCTGGTTCCAACACGGATACGGCAATTGTCAATGATTTGTATAAATTCTATCAAGTATCTGCCAATATTCTTTATGGCAATATTGAAATTTTGGACCATACGCCAGTTGGTGAGATGGTAGTGATCTTATCAGGTGAACCTGGTCAGTTGCACCGTGCGATTGAGGCAGTGACGGAGGCGCGTGTGGAAGTGACGATTTTGAAAGGAGCGAACTAGATGTTAGAATGGATTCAAACAAATTTTCCAGATATTTATAAATTGGGCTGGGATGGTCAGACAGGTTGGTTAACACATTTTAATTTGACCCTCTATATGACCTTTGTTTCCTTTGCTTTTGGTGGCTTGATGGGCTTGGTTTCAGGTTTGTTCTTGGTCTTGACTGGTCCTCGGGGTGTCATTGAAAATAAGACGGTTTACTGGATTTTGGATAAGGTAGCTTCTATCTTCCGTGCCATTCCTTTCATTATTTTGTTGGCGGCCATTGCTCCTTTGACAAAAATTATTGTTGGAAAAACGATTGGTACGGAGGCAGCCTTGGTGCCGCTCGCTCTTTCAGTCTTTCCGTTCTTTGCCCGTCAGGTTGAAGTGGTCTTGTCAGAATTAGACCGTGGTGTCATTGAGGCGGCTCAGGCTTCAGGAGCGACATTCTGGGATATTGTCCTTGTCTATCTGCGTGAGGGTCTGCCTGACTTGATTCGTGTGACGACCTTTGCCCTGGTTTCCTTGGTCGGCTATACTGCCATGGCAGGAGCTATCGGAGCAGGTGGTTTGGGACAGGTTGCACTATCATACGGCTACCTACGGTATAATAATGATGTGACCTTTTTAGCAACTCTTTTGATTTTAGTTATCATCTTCGTAATCCAGTTTATTGGAGATTTCTTGACGAGAAAGATTAGTCATAGATAGTAAGGAAATCAGGCATTTCGCATTTTGATTTATTAATTGCTTTTTTAATAGCTATATTATACAATGAAAGCAAATGAAATACTTACTGCCACCGGGTAGTCATGCAACAGCATTTTATGAACGTCGTTAGGTCTTAGAAGATGTTCATAGGGTGCTTATTTTTTAAAAAAGGAGTGAGAATATGTCACAATTTGTTATTGATTCATCTTTTTGGAGTCTATTTCCAGATGCAAAAATTGGAGTTCTATTATTGAAAGATTATAAAACGCCGGCACAATCACCTGATGAGTTAGTGAAATTACTGGAAGAAAGCAACGGAATTGCCCAGAAATTTCTTACGGAAGATACCTTTAGTGAGAATGAGGTCATTCGTACATATCGTCAAGCCTATCAAAAATTTAAAACAAAAAAAGGCGCGCGTTCTAGTATCGAAGCACTTTTGAAACGTTCAACTAGTGACCGTCCAGTCACAACAATTTCTCCATTAGTGGACATTTATAATGCGGCGAGTTTACGTTTTGGTCTTCCATGTGGTGCTGAAGATTTAGATACATTTGTAGGAAATCTCCAACTAACGGTCACTGATGGTGGGGATGAATTCTATCTCATTGGTGATGAAACCAATAATCCAACTTTACCAGGTGAAGTTTGCTATAAGGATGATAAAGGCGCCGTTTGTCGCTGTTTCAATTGGCGCGATGGTGAGCGAACCATGATTACGGATGAGACAAAGAATGCTTTCTTGGTCATGGAGTTGGTCAATTCTGATAGAGTAGAAGATTTGGAAAATGCCCTTGATTTTATCAGTCAACACGCAGAAAAATTCTTGGGAGTAGTACCAGAAAAATATCTACTAGATTGCGATACGCCTGCAATAGCCTTGTAGGATTTGTCAGTGGGATTGTGTTCGGATAAATAGTGGTCTTTCTAGACAAATGCTGATTTTTCTGCTACAATACTAAGCATGAAAGAAGGTTGTTTCAAAAGCCTGTCTAGCGAGCTTGGGAGAGTGAAAGCCAAGCCAGTCTTGAAATAATTGGCACTTTCCCAGTCGTGACCATGTCCGACTCAATCAGAATCATACAAATGAAGTAATAAATTAGGGTGGAACCGCGTTCTCAACGCCCCTATGTCTGTTGACAGGGGAAGAGAATGTGGTTCTTTTTGTCTGCCGACCGAGTATTTCTTGTTTTTCATCTCAAGTTGGAAGACAGCTATTATTAAGAAAGGAGACCAATGTTCACATTAGAAAATATCAATCGCGGTCATGAACAGTTTACTGGACCTGATTTTCCCAAACTGATTGCCTATTTTAAGGACTTGGGAATGGTGGAAAATACTGTGGATATCCAGTCTGGCCAGGTTGTCTATCGTTCGAAGGCAGGTCAAACTCTGGAAAAGCAAGGCTATCAAGTGACGATACCTGTTTCGGACCGAGTTGATCTGGATCAGTTTGTGAACTTATTACGCAATCACCAGGCTGGGCAAACGGATTTCCCTACCTTCTGCCAAGAAACAGCAGAAGCAGGCATTTACAAGTGGGTCATTGACCTCGAAACTATGACCTGTTCCTACATGGACAAAGCAGAGCAGGCTGTTTTTGTGGAAGCTGTACCGAGTGTGGAGAACTAGCAATTTTGAAATATAAATAGAAAGAGGATGTTATGTCAAAAAAACTTACATTTCAGGAAATTATCCTGACCTTACAACAATTTTGGAATGAGCAGGGGTGCTTGCTCATGCAGGCTTATGATACAGAAAAGGGTGCGGGGACAATGAGCCCTTACACCTTCTTGCGTGCTATCGGTCCTGAGCCTTGGAATGCGGCTTATGTTGAGCCATCTCGCCGTCCTGCGGACGGTCGTTACGGGGAAAATCCAAACCGTTTGTATCAGCACCACCAATTCCAAGTGGTTATGAAACCGTCGCCTTCTAACATCCAAGAACTCTACTTGGAGTCTTTGGAGCGTTTAGGCATCAATCCTTTGGAACACGATATTCGTTTCGTTGAGGACAACTGGGAAAACCCGTCAACAGGTTCAGCAGGTCTGGGCTGGGAAGTTTGGTTGGACGGTATGGAAATCACGCAGTTTACCTACTTCCAACAAGTTGGTGGTTTGGCGACAGGTCCAGTCACAGCCGAAGTAACCTATGGTTTGGAGCGTTTGGCATCCTATATCCAAGAAGTTGACTCCGTTTACGATATTGAGTGGGCAGACGGCGTTAAATACGGTGAAATTTTCATCCAGCCGGAATATGAGCATTCAAAATACTCCTTTGAAGTATCAGACCAGGATATGCTTCTCGAAAACTTTACCAAGTTTGAAAAAGAAGCAGAGCGGGCTTTGGAAGAGGGCTTGGTTCACCCAGCCTTTGACTATGTGCTCAAATGTTCTCACACCTTTAACCTGCTCGACGCCCGTGGAGCTGTGTCTGTAACTGAGCGTGCAGGCTACATTGCCCGTATCCGTAACCTTGCCCGTGTCGTTGCCAAAACCTTTGTGGCAGAGCGGAAGAAACTAGGCTTCCCACTTTTAGACGAAGCAACGCGAGCAGAATTGTTGAAGGAGGACGCAGAATAATGACAAAGAATTTACTTGTTGAACTTGGCTTGGAAGAAATTCCTGCCTACATCGTAACCCCAGCCATGCACCAGTTGCGTGACCGCATGGCGACTTTTTTGACAGACAACCGTTTGGCTTTTGATAGCATCGATGTCTTTTCAACACCACGCCGTTTGGCTGTTCGTGTGCGTGGTTTGGCGGACCAGCAGACAGACTTGACCGAAGATTTCAAGGGTCCTGCTAAGAAGATTGCCTTGGATGCAGACGGGAACTTCACCAAGGCGGCAGAAGGATTTGTCCGTGGCAAAGGCTTGACGACTGCAGACATCGAATTCCGCGAGATTAAGGGTGAAGAGTATGTCTACGTGACCAAGCACGAAGCTGGTCAGCCAGCTAAGGCAGTTTTGGCGGGCATTCCAGAGGTCTTGAAGGCTATGACCTTCCCTGTCAGCATGAACTGGGCATCCAACAAATTCGCCTACATCCGCCCTGTCCACACCCTGACCGTTCTCTTGGATGATGAGGCATTGGATATGGATTTCTTGGATATTTCGTCAGCTCGTATCAGCCGTGGTCATCGTTTCCTTGGCAATGAAACCGAGATTGCAAGTGCAGATTCTTACGAGGCTGACTTGCGTGCACAGTTTGTTATTACAGACCCCGCAGAGCGTCAAAATATGATTGTCGAGCAAATCAAGGCTATCGAGGACAAACACAATGCGACGGTTGAGATTGACCAAGATCTGCTCAATGAAGTTCTCAACTTGGTCGAGTACCCAACTGCCTTTATGGGCTCCTTTGACACCAAGTACCTGGAAGTACCAGAAGAGGTTTTGGTGACTTCAATGAAAAACCACCAACGTTACTTCGTGGTGCGTGATAAGGCTGGCAAACTCTTGCCAAACTTCATCTCCGTCCGCAATGGTAATGACCAGTATATTGATAATGTCATCAAAGGAAATGAAAAAGTTTTGGTGGCTCGTCTGGAAGACGGTGAGTTCTTCTGGCGTGAGGACAAAAAACTCAAGATTGCCGACTTGGTAGAACGCCTCAAAGTCGTGACCTTCCATGAGAAAATCGGCTCACTTTACGAGCACATGGAACGCACCAAAGTTATCGCAGAAAGACTGGCTGACTTGGCAGGCTTGTCTGCGGATGAAAAAGCGGATGTGGCACGTGCAGCGGACATCTACAAGTTTGACCTCTTGACAGGTATGGTCGGCGAGTTTGATGAATTACAGGGGATTATGGGTGAGAAGTATGCCCTTCTTGCAGGGGAAAAACCTGCGGTGGCAGCGGCAATTCGTGAACATTACTTGCCAAACTCAGCAGAAGGTGAATTGCCTGAGAGCAAGGTCGGGGCGGTCTTGGCACTGGCTGACAAGTTTGATACCCTTCTCTCCTTCTTCTCAGTAGGTCTCATTCCTTCTGGTTCAAACGACCCTTACGCTCTTCGTCGTGCGACACAGGGTATCGTGCGAATCTTGGAAGCATTTGGTTGGGAAATTCCATTGGATCAGTTGATTGCGGAGCTCTACAGCTTGAACTTTGCCAGCTTGACCTATGACAACCAGCCAGCTGTGATGGACTTTATCCGTGCTCGTGTAGAGAAGATGATGGATAAGGCGATTCCGAAAGACATCCGTGAGGCTGTACTTGCCAGCTCAACCTTTGTGGTCCGACTACAACTGGCAGCCAGCTCTGCTATTTTCCAAAAATCAAAAGATGCTGACTATAAGGAAGCCGTGGAAAACTTGTCACGTGTCTTCAACTTGGCTGAAAAGGCGGAGGTGACTGCGATTGACGAGGCCCTCTTTGAAAATGACCAGGAAAAAGCCCTTGCTGATGCAGTGGCAGGCTTGGAGCTGACAGAAGACATGGCAGGCAACTTGGACAAGCTCTTTGCTCTTAGCCCATTCATCGCGGCCTTCTTCGACAATACCATGGTCATGGCAGATGATGCGGCGGTCAAAGCCAACCGCTTGGCCCTCTTGAAAGCCTTGGCGGATAAGGCAAGTGCTGTGGCCGTCTTCAATCTCTTGAATAGTAAGTAGGAGGCAGACATGGAACAAGCAAAAATCGATAGGATCAATGAATTGGCTAAAAAGAAAAAAGCTGGTACCTTGACACCAGAGGAAAAAGTTGAACAGGCTCAGCTCAGGGAAGAATACATCGAGGGGTATCGTCGAACAATCCGTCATCATATTGAGGGGATTAAACTGGTTGATGAAGATGGTAATGACGTGACGCCAGAGAAACTCCGTCAAGTCCAACGTGAAAAGGGCTTGCATGGCCGCAGTTTGGATGATCCCAATTCCTAAACTTACGTTACTAAAAAAACAAGTAAAAGACTAGGTTTTCTAGTCTTTTTGTGTTTTTGAGAACATATATTTACTTGTTTATTTGATTTATAAATGATAAAATAGATATAGATAAATAGGCTCAGGAGGGCTTGGTCATGAAAAAACTACTCTATTTTCTCTTGTTTCTTACCTACATCGCATTTGCATTTAGTACGATTTTCTTCCTACCCTATATCTACTTTTCATATCTTGTTGGGGCAACAGGAGTTGGTCTGGGCCTAAGCTATTCCCTACATCAAGAAGTCAAAAAGCATCCTGAAAAATCACTGTCAGAGTATTTACCGTGGGGATCTAAGTGGGACAAGATTATGGTAGTAACCATTCTACTTTTCTCCATTTTGTTCAGTTTCATTCCAGATGTGAATTGGCATAGAGGCCTGGCGATCCTCTTAGGTATCAGCTATGTCCTTCTTTGGCAAGCTATGCTTATTCAATTTCTACAAAAATATTATTTTAAAAGAGACTGGGCAAAAACTAGCCAGTAAATAAAAAACACAGATATATTCAAGCTGATTCTGATGAAATTCAGCCGAACTGTCTGTGTTTTTCCTTTTGTTTCTATTATCATGGGCTAATTTCTTAGCCAATTTCGTGAGATTCATGCTCATTAGGAGGAATCCTATCTCAGTTTCAACCACCTTTTGACCTCTGACATGGACTCTGCGCACGCCAAAAACACCCTTCATCCTACCAAATAC
>NZ_JAOTGL010000034.1:0-14274 GCF_044427045.1 Streptococcus sp. 2022WUSS135 | reverse complement strand
ACATCTATTTTTATAATCATCAACGATTTCAAGAACGCAACAACGGCCTTGCCCCTCTTGAAATGAGGAACAAGGCCGTCGCCTAATCTTTTATTATTTCATTGTCCACTTGACAGGGAGCAGTTCATGCCTTGCTTGAGTTTTGTTATTTGTTCTTAGCCGTGTATGTTGGTTTGGTCGCCTGTACATGGCTTTTTGTTTTCCTGAATTAATTTTCAGCATCAAGTGCTTTTAGAAGATTTCTTAATAGTTCACCGTCAGTTGTAACTCCAATCCCTCCTCTTCGGTCATTATAGGCAACACGGTCGGTCGCTTGTTCGATGAGTTTGTTGTATTTTGCTTTGAAATCTGCAATATTCATTTGTTTTCTCCTTTTTTCGCTTGTTCTAATAGGTGTTTTCAAATTGGTTTAGTAATCTTTTGCTAGCCATTCCATGACTGTTGCATAAATCCGCTTGGGTGCTTAATAAACTAATCCCCTTTACTTTTGAATACCTTTTGCTAAAAAAATATATCTTCTAGCGTGATATTTGGGAACATAGGTAACAACAGTTTTTTAATTTTGATTTTTTCTGAATCTGAAAACCGCGTCTTTCCACTTTCCTTGTTATGGTAACTTTGCTTAGATATACCAAGCTCTTTCCCGAGACTTTCTTGGGTTAAGCCAAGCATGTTTCGATAACCTCTAACCTTGTTTGTACAAGTCATACGTGCAACCTCCTTTACTTTTGAATACCATAATTATAAAACTTCATGTTAACTAAGTCAATACTTTTGTTTACTTTTTTCAAAAAAAAGTTTATTATATAACTACAAGGAGGGATTACATGGAGATAGATAATAAACTTGTGGGGGAACGTATCCAAAATATCAGATTAAGATTAGGTGAATCTATGGATAAATTTGGAGAAAGATTTAATACCAGCAAAGGTACAGTAAATAACTGGGAAAAAGGACGTAATTTACCCAATAAAGAAAACTTACTAAAAATTTCATCTATTGGAAAAACAAGTGTAGAAGAGTTACTTTACGGTGATTACGATAATTATTTACACTTAAAAATAATGGAGTTAGCTCCAAAAAGTATTGAGGGCTACGATGAGTACAACTCCTTGCATGATAATATAACAGATAAAGCGTTAGAAATTGCTCGAAATACCATTTCTAAGATTGATTATCAGATTTCAGACGAAACGATAAAAAAATTTATTGAATTAGCTACTGAACAATCAAAAGACTTGCAGGGAAATTTACTAAACAATGATTTATCTAATTTTGATTACTCACTTTTTGGAGGAATAAAAAATAAAGAGTATTTCTATTTTGGTTTTAAGTTGACTAACAAAGAAAAGAGTTTATATACTGCATTATTAGCAATACTTAATGAGCCGACAAAAACAATATATATTGACGATGTAAATAAAGCAAGATTTTTTAATTTGTTTGGAAATGATATTCCTAATTCATCATCACAAAGTATTGATTACATTACATCGACAGAAATTATCCCATTTAGCACATACATACGACAACGTTCTAAAGTAATGCCTAAAATCTTGGTGAACATGCTAAAATTCGGATTTTTACTAGAGAATATAGATATTCATGGGTATACCGTAAATATCTTAGAAAATCAATTAACAAAACAAAAAACAATTAAAATTGACAATGACTAAGCAAGTCATTTCATGTATAAATACCTAACAAAACTACGCGCCTTGCCTGCTGATGGAAAGAAAGGTACAAATACATGAATATCAAAGATAAAATCAAAAAGAACGGTCAAAAAGTTTACTATGCAAGTGTCTATCTAGGTGTTGACCAACTAACGGGCAAGAAAGCCCGTACAACTGTTACAGCAACCACCCAAAAGGGAGTTAGGGTAAAAGCGCGTGATGCTATCAATGCTTTTGCTGCTAATGGCTATACAGTTAAAGACAAGCCGACAATTACAACGTATAATGAGCTTGTAAAAGTTTGGTGGGATAGTTACAAGAATACAGTTAAGCCAAATACTCGCCAATCTATGGAGGGCGTGGTTAGGGTGCATCTATTGCCCGTATTTGGCGATTACAAGCTATCTAAACTCACTACGCCTATTATCCAACAACAAGTAAACAAATGGGCTGACAAGGCTAATACTGGGCAAAAAGGGGCGTTTGCTAACTACTCCTTACTCCATAATATGAATAAGCGTATTTTGAAATACGGTGTTTCTATGCAAGTGATAACATATAACCCAGCTAATGATGTTATAGTGCCACGTAAGCAACAAAAAGAAAAAACTACTGTAAAATACCTGGACAACAAAGAACTAAAACAATTTCTTGATTACCTCGATACACTAGATCAATCAAGCTATGAAAATCTGTTTGATATTGTCCTATACAAGACTTTGTTAGCTACTGGTTGCCGTATCGGTGAGGCTTTAGCTCTTGAATGGTCTGATATTGACCTAGACAATGGTATTATCAGCATCAACAAAACACTCAACCGATACCAAGAAATAAACTCACCTAAGTCAAGTGCTGGTTATCGTGATATACCAATAGATAAAGCCACGTTACTTATGCTCAAGCAATACAAAAACCGCCAACAAGTGCAATCATGGCAACTAGGGCGGTCTGAAACGGTTGTATTCTCTGTATTTACAGAAAAATATGCCTATGCTTGTAAGTTAAGACAACGCCTAACTAAGCATTTTAAGGCTGCTGGCGTGACTAATGTATCATTCCATGGTTTCCGTCACACTCACAATACAATGATGCTGTACGCCAATACAAGCCCCAAAGACATGCAATACCGCATGGGACATTCTAGCCTTATTATGACTGAAAATGTCTATTGGCACACCGACCAGGAGAATGCAAAAAAAGCTGTCTCAAATTATGAAACAGCAATCAATAGTTTATAAGGGTTGCCCCATTTTGGGTTACCCTCTTACTATACCTAATTTTCGCTAGGGGTAGTACAAAGGGTAGTAAATTCTAAAAAAGCACCTTGGGATGATGCCCCAAAGTGCTTTATATCAAGACTTTTAAGCCCTTAACCTCGTAAAGAGATTATTTTTTCAAGTTGTAGAATGAGTTCAAGCCTTTGTAGACTGCAACTTCACCAAGTTGATCTTCGATACGAAGCAATTGGTTGTATTTAGCGATACGGTCTGTACGTGACAATGAACCAGTCTTGATTTGGCCAGCGTTAGTTGCAACTGCGATGTCAGCGATTGTTGAATCTTCAGTTTCACCTGAACGGTGTGATACAACTGCAGTGTAACCAGCTTCTTTAGCCATTTCGATAGCTTCAAATGTTTCAGTAAGAGTACCGATTTGGTTAACTTTGATAAGGATTGAGTTAGCAGCACCTTCTTTGATACCACGTGCAAGGTAGTCAGTGTTTGTTACGAAGAAGTCGTCACCAACCAATTGAACGCGTTTGCCAAGACGCTCAGTAAGAGCTTTCCAGCCATCCCAGTCGTTTTCATCCATACCATCTTCGATAGTGATGATTGGGTATTTGTTAACCAATTCTTCAAGGTAGTCGATTTGTTCTGCAGATGTACGAACAGCAGCGCCTTCACCTTCGAATTTAGTGTAGTCGTAAACTTTACGCTCTTTGTCGTAGAATTCAGATGACGCACAGTCGAAACCGATCATGATGCCGTTTTCGCCAGCTTCGTAACCAGCAGCTTCGATAGCTTCGATGATTGTTTCAACACCGTCTTCAGTTCCTTCGAACTTAGGAGCGAAACCACCTTCGTCACCAACAGCTGTTACCAAACCACGAGCTTTCAAGATTTTCTTCAAAGCGTGGAATACTTCAGCACCCCAACGAAGACCTTCTTTGAATGAAGGAGCGCCAACTGGCAAGATCATGAATTCTTGGAAAGCGATTGGAGCGTCTGAGTGAGAACCACCGTTGATGATGTTCATCATTGGAGTTGGCAATACTTTAGTGTTGAATCCACCAAGGTAAGTGTAAAGTGGCACTTCAAGGTAGTCAGCAGCAGCACGCGCAACAGCGATAGAAACACCGAGGATTGCGTTTGCACCCAATTTACCTTTGTTAGGAGTACCGTCAAGAGCGATCATAGCGCGGTCGATAGCTTGTTGATCACGAACGTCAAAACCGATGATAGCGTCAGCAATCACGTTGTTCACGTTGTCAACAGCTTTTTGAGTACCAAGACCAAGGTAACGAGATTTGTCACCGTCGCGAAGCTCAACTGCTTCGTGCTCACCAGTAGAAGCTCCTGAAGGAACCATACCACGTCCGAAAGCACCTGATTCAGTATAAACTTCAACTTCAAGTGTAGGGTTACCGCGTGAGTCAAGGACTTCGCGAGCGTAAACATCAGTAATAATTGACATTATATTACTCTCCTTTGAGTTTAAAATTGTTACATAGCTATCATACCCTAAAAGAAGGGATTTTTCAAGAAAAAACAGGTTATTTTACTGAAAGAAATAATGTAAACGCCTTCCTTTTCAAAGTTAACTGAGTATGTTATACTGAAACCATGAACGATTTAAATACTACCATACTACAGAAAGCCTCTGGCGAAACACGATTGAATCCAGATGAACAACGTCTATACATGGGAACCTATCGCGAACGGGTTGTCCTGCTCGTTTCCTTTGACGATTTGAGTAGTGAAGTCGTCGGAAATAAGTTCGATACAATTTGCCAAAAACTAGTAAACAGCTACTCTCCTCTATTCCTTAAACTCTCGCCAACCCTGTCTGACAAGCAACAAATTTCACTACTAAAAATTGCTCAGAATTTCGACATTACTACCGCTATCATCGATGAAAAAATAGGACAGTCTCCCTACGCACTTGTCTTTCACACAAATCACGCTGTGGATAATGAAGAAGTTAGCTTAGAATCTATATTTCCAAATCTTATCTCAAAACCAGAAGAAAAAAAGGAAGATGCAAAACCTTCCTTCTGGAAAAAATTATTTGGTTAGACTTATTTATCAATAAAGCAGTATAAATATTAAACTAAAAATAATACAGGTTAGACAAAGGATTCCTAGCAATCTGCCTCTTTCATTTTTTTCATTGAAAAAGAACATTGCTCCATTTGCCTTTATTACATTCGTTTCCATTCCTCTTTCTTTTTTGGAAAGTTTCATAACGGATACTAGCTTTGCAAGACAAATAAAAATAAATAAGATAATAGCCATATATTTTACTAATGCCATCTTTGTTGGCCTCCTAACTGAAGAATTCTTGCCACCTGCTCTGCCGTGCGGACCAGGGTTTTTTCTGCTTTTTGAAGCGTGTCCTCCAAACTTTCAACGCTTGCAATTATCGGAAAAGCGGCGCAGATATTTTCAAAAGGAAACTCGGGAAGATCGTCTTTGAGGCTACCACAAATTGCAATAATGGGAATCCCAGTCGGCGTACGTCTAGCTACTCCTATCGGAGTCTTCCCTGATAAGCTTTGAGCATCCATCCGCCCTTCTCCGACCACAACCAGATCCGCTTTAGCAACGCGATGATCAAAGTCCAACTGGTCCAAGACAAAGTCGATGCCTTTTTGAATGCGAGCACCAGCAAATTGGACTAAACCTGCTGCCATACCTCCTCCAGCACCCGCTCCTGCTAAATCGAGTAGCATTGGATTAACCAATTTATAAAAGGACTCCATTTTCTTGTCTACTAGTTCAAATTCAGCAGAGGCAAGACCTTTCTGACCTGCAAAAACAAATGTGGCTCCCGCTGGTCCACAAAGCGGATTCTCCACATCCGTTACCAAATCAATCCTGACCTGAGATAGATCTACTAACATATCCTCTGTGGAAAAGCTGACAATCTCCCCGATATGAGCCCCAATTGCCTCTACTTCTTTTCCCTCTCGATTATAAAATTTCACTCCTAAACCTGCCGCCATTCCGATACCACCATCATGACTGGCAGAGCCACCTACTCCTATAAATATTCGTTTAACACCATTTTGAACGAGCTCTACAATCAGCTCCCCAACCCCTTGTGTCTTAATAAAGAGAGGACTCCTTTTTCCATACGGGATACTTGCCAGCCCTACAATCTCAGCCATTTCAAAAACCGCAAGATCATCTTTAACCGCATAGGAAACCTTAATTTTATCTCCAAATGGACCTGTCACCCAAGTCTGGGTTACATCCAAGGATAAGGCCTGAATTAGACTCTCAACTGTCCCTTCGCCACCATCTCCTAGGGGAATTAAGTCATACCCTGCTTGTGGATAAACCTTAGAAAATCCTTTTTTAAACGCTTCAGCAACCTTTGTAGCTGAAAGAGACTCTTTAAATGAATCCGGAGCAATGAGAATATGCATGATACTAACCTCCTTTATATTATTAGTATATCACGCTACTATTCAGCTTTCAATAAATCTTTTCCGTTTTTCATCGTCTGTGTTATACTGAAAGAAAGGAGATAAGTATGTATCAAACTATATTATTTGACTTAGATGGAACTCTTACTGATTCTGGACAAGGAATCTTAAACTCCGTCGCCTACGCACTAGAAAAAATGGGAATCGAAGAACCAGATACAGCCAATTTAAACCGATTCATCGGCCCGCCACTCTATGAATCTTTTTCACGATTCTACCAACTCAGCCCTGAAGATACACAAAGTGCAGTTGATGCTTTCCGTGTCTATTTTAAAGAAAAAGGAATGTTTGAAAATCAACTCTATCCTGGAATCATCCCTCTGCTTGAAGAATTGAGAACAGCTGGAAAAACACTAGTAATTGCTACCTCAAAGCCAGAAATATTTGCCAAACAGATCCTAGAACATTTTGGTATTGCTCACTACTTTGATGTCATTGCCGGTGCTAGTCTGGATAGTAGTCGCATCAGTAAGGCGGACGTCATCGGCTATGCTATAAATCAATTAGAAGCATTTCCAAACCATGCTGTGATGATTGGAGATAGGGAACATGATATTGAAGGAGCACGCAAACACCAACTTCCCGCCATCGGTGTTCTTTACGGCTATGGGAACAAACAGGAATTTGAAAAGGCTGGGGCCACCATGATAGTCGAAACCGTCCAAGATTTGAAAAGGAGTTTACTGACAACAGAATAGAAGAAAAGCCAGCACTCAGCTGACTTCTCATTATTTACTATCTAAAATCTCTATTAGTTTATAGAGATTTTTTTCATTTATTTGGTAGGGCGCCTGTTCTTGGACAATCGGTTTAGCACAGAAAGCTACTCCAATTCCTGCTCGTTGAATCATTGGTAGATCATTTGCTCCATCCCCCATGGCAATCGTTTGAGATAGAGTCAGCCCATTTTCTGTCGCCCATTCTTCTAAACATGCTTTTTTAGTATCTTTCGTTACAATTTCACCCAATACTTGTCCAGTCAATACTCCATCTACTACTTCTAATCGATTAGCCCGAACATAGTCTAACTCTAACTGTGCAGCTAGTCGATCGACTGTTTCATGAAACCCGCCTGAAACTACTGCTACCTTATAGCCTCGCATTTTTAATTCTGAGACTAATTCTGCTGCTCCAGGCGTAAAGTGGATTTTTTTGATAATTCGATCAAACACAGAAACAGGCAGTCCCTTTAACAACGCCACACGTTCACGTAAGGCTTTTTCAAAATCCAATTCCCCACGCATAGCACGTTCAGTAATTGCTGCAACTTGCTCTCCTAAACCGGCCTCTTCTCCAAGTAGATCTATTCCTTCTTCCAAAATTAATGTTGAATCAACATCCATAACTAATAATCCAGTTGTCATTTCCGATATTCCTTTCAAAGTATAAAAATAAAAAGCCAAATGGCTTTTTATCTAATAGCGAATGGCTTCGCGAGTTTTTTCGTATGAACGTACAAAACGCTCTGTTACACCAGGTTCAACTGTTTCCAGAGCAAATGAAATTTCTTCAAATGCTGCTTGGTAATCAAAATCTTTTTCAAAAATTGATAATGAACGGTTAAATGCTTTTTGCACACTTTCATCGAATGAACGATAACGGTTAGAGTATTGTAGCAACTGCTCTGTTAAAGTCGCATTTTGCACAATCAAATACGCTAACTCTTCCAATTGATTCATATCATACGTTGCATTTTCCAACAAACGGTTAACAACTTCGATATTGATTCGTTTATAGTCTAACTCGGCAATCAAGGCTTCCACATGATCGCTCGTTCTAAAGAAGTTTGTTAAAAATTCAGCTGGAATTCCTGGAAGGTTGCGTTTTTCCATATAACGCTTAAGGGTATGCAATTTGTTGATATAAAGCGTAGCTTTCTTACGCGCTGTGCTCTCTGACAATTCTTGTGATTTAAGATAGTCAGCTAAAACAAGCTGCTCCTCTTCGATTTCTTTCAAGCTTGCCAATGAATGGTCCAAACGCTCTTCCAAAATAGAATATGCAACTTGTGGATTTTCAATGTCTTCCACACTTTCTGTAACAACAATTTCAATCGATTCCAAACGAGCTTTAAGCTGATTAATCCGTGAAAGTTTGCTATCTGCCAGCAAGTAAGTTGCATTTAGGCGTTGGCTTTCCTCATCCAAGAGCTGTGTATTTTGGACAACATGCTCCAAGAATTTTGGCAAGTTTTTACTAATCTTAACAGCTTCCTTATTCGCTTCGATTTCACGATTGAAGACTTTATACAAATGATCAATTTTTGCTTGAATTCCCTCATTTTCAGCTTCTGCCGCATCCAAATCAAAGGAAACAATCAAAGCAGTATTTTCACGAATTGAAACGCGAATATTTTGGAACTGTGACTCGATGTTAGCTTCTGTGAACAAATAATTCTGCTCAACCAGTTTCCGATAGCCCGACTCCAAATCTTCCAATTGCTCTGGGAAATCTTTTGTAACTCGTTCAATCAAACTTGGAATGCGATCCATGATTTGATTGAGAGCAATCATATGCTCTTCAGTCTTATCAAGGATTTCAGAAGCTTCAATCGGGTCACCTGAGGAATTGAGCATCACAAATTCAGAAAACTCAACTTCAATATTTTTCAATTGTTTCTCAAGTTCTGGTAGTGTCTCACCGTAGCTATCTGGATTTTCACGAACAGCTTCCTGTAAACTATCGAACAGGTTTAACGCATGTTTTACGCGACCAGAGTTTTTCTCTTCTTGCTCCTTCAACTCCATCAAACCTTGACGGATAGAGGCAATATCTTCTTCAATTAAATCAATTTGGCTGTCGATACTGTCAATAGCGTTCTTTGCACTCACAAAGCGAAAGGCATTGTTATAGCCTTCTGCCTCAAAGATATGATTTTCAATATCGGCAAATGAATTGAGCGACAAATCAACCCATTTTTGATTCCATTCACGGAATGATACCTGACTTTGACCAATCAAATGAAGTGCTTTGACAGTTTCGACTTCTTCATTAACTGGAAGGTTAAATAGCTCTTCCTTACGTTCTTCCAATGCAACCAAAAGGTTGTCATTTCGTTTACGAACAATCAGGCAAGCTACATAGGCAATGATTAAAATAATAACAATCGAAACGATTAAGATGATTGTTCCTGTAGGCATGTAAATCTCCTTAGCTCATAGTAATTACTAGAAAATATCGCTTAATTATACCATAAATCTCTAGTATATGCACTTGTTTTTTTAGTTTTTAGACATCCAATGTTGAATAAACAGCATTTTCCTCGATAAACTCTCGACGAGGTTCAACCTTATCCCCCATTAGCATGTCAAAAATCTTATCGGCTTCTGCCGCATCATCAACTGAAACGCGTGCCATGAGACGATTTTCAGGATTCATCGTAGTTTCCCACAACTGATGATCATCCATTTCTCCCAAACCTTTGTAACGTTGGATCGTTGGCTTGGACCGTCCCGTACTATGTCTTTCTAAGGCATCTTGCAATTCTTGCTCTTGATTAACCCCAGGTTGAATATATTCTTTTATCTCACTTCCAACCTTGATACCGTAAATAGGTGGTTGAGCGATATATACGTATCCCGCTTCTACAACAGGACGCATGTAGCGGTAAAATAATGTCAGAAGGAGTGTCCGAATATGGGCACCATCGACATCGGCATCTGTCATAATGACTAATTTTTGATAACGTGCCTTGCTAACGTCGAAATCCGCACCAAAGCCAGTTCCCATAGCTGTAAATAGACTACGGATTTCTTCGTTGGCCAAAATCTTGTCCATGCTGGCTTTTTCTACGTTCAAAATCTTACCACGAATCGGTAAAATAGCCTGAAATTCACGGTCGCGGCCGGATTTAGCTGAACCACCGGCTGAGTCCCCCTCAACGATGAAAAGCTCTGTCTTCGTTGCATCATTTGAGGAACAGTCCGCTAACTTACCTGGGAGGTTTGAGATCTCAAGACCCGATTTCTTACGAGTTACCTCACGCGCACGCTTAGCAGCAATACGAGCCTTGCTTGCCAAGATCCCTTTTTCAACAATCCGTCTAGCAATCTGTGGATTTTCCAAAAGAAATTCTGCAAAGGCATCAGAGAAAAGACGGTTGGTAATTTTGACCACTTCACTATTCCCAAGTTTTGTCTTAGTTTGTCCTTCAAATTGAGGCCCTGGGTGCTTAACAGAAATGACCGCTGTCAAGCCTTCACGCACATCTTCACCAGTCAAATTATCCTCATTTTCTTTGAGAATTTTATTTTTCTTGGCGTAGTCGTTGATAACACGTGTCAGAGCTGTACGGAATCCTTGCTCATGGGTACCACCTTCATGCGTGTGAATATTGTTGGCAAAACTAACTACGTTTTCATGATAACTCGTTGTATATTGCATGGCAACCTCAACGGTAATATCATCCATTTCACCTTCTGTATAGATAGGGGTCTCAAAAATGACATCCTTGTTCTCATTAAGATACTCAACGTAGGAAGCAATACCACCTTCGTAGTGATATTCCTTTGTTTGCTCTACTCCCTCACGTTTGTCCGTAATAGAGAGATTTAAACCACGATTTAGGAAGGCCAATTCTTGGATCCGCTTATTTAATTTTGCAAAGTCGAACTCAGTCGTCTCAGTAAAAATTTCTGGGTCAGGTGTAAAATGTACAGTTGTACCAGAACGGTCTGTTTCTCCAACAACCTCCAAATCTGCAACGACTTCACCTCGTTTATACTCTTGGAAATAGACCTGACCATTTTTGTAGACATGAACATCTAGCTGAGTAGATAGGGCGTTTACGACTGATGAACCTACGCCGTGCAATCCCCCTGAGACCTTATAACCACCTCCGCCAAATTTACCACCTGCATGGAGCACTGTAAAGACAGTTTCTACCGCTGGACGACCAGTTTTTTCCTGAATATCTACCGGAATACCACGTCCATTATCAATAACCGTGATAGAGTTATCTGGCTCAATATAAACTTCAATTTTATCCGCAAAACCAGCCAGCGCCTCATCGATTGAGTTGTCGACAATTTCCCAAACCAAGTGATGGAGACCTTCTTTAGATGTTGAGCCGATATACATCCCTGGACGCATTCGAACAGCTTCAAGACCTTCCAAGACTTGAATCTGACTGGCATCATATTCTTGCGCCTTCTCTTGTAAATCTTTGATTTCTTCTGTCATTTCTTTTCCTTATTTTCTATTTGTTGCTCCTTAAAAATAGAAAAGCCAATCCATCTGGATAAAAGCGAGACATATTTTTAGAGCAAAAATCATTCTAACGAATACCCTTTATTATACCATATTTTCTAATATTTTGATAGAAAAAAGAAGAGGAAACATTAGCTCCATCTTCTTCATTACTTTAACTATGATAAACCATTGTTTGAGCTAGGCTTTCCCCATCTCCACCAAATAAATCAACCAATTTATAGGCGAAATCCAAACTTGTTCCAGCGCCTCGGCTAGTGATAATTGGACCATCAACGACCACATCCTCTTCCAGATGAATACCTGACGGAATGTCTTTTTCTTTCCCTGGGAAACATGTATAGTGACGACTATCTAACAAACCAGCCTTATCCAGAACAATTGGTGCCGCACAAATTGCTGCTACTGATTTTCCTGATGCAACCGCTCTTTGCAATTCCGTAATCAGTGACTCTGAATCTCTAAGGTGAACAGAACCTGGCATTCCGCCTGGTAACACAATCAGATCAAAGGAAGACAGGTCTCCATCAAAGACTTGGTCAGTTTGAACACGAATACCGTGCGATCCCTCCACTTCATGACTATCTAAACCAACAATCTGACAGTCAAAATGAGCTCGACGAAATACATCTACAGGGGCCAATGCTTCGATTTCTTCAAAACCATCGGCTAAAACAACCGCAACTCTTGTCATATAAACCAACTTTCTAACGTTTTATCGTAATTTTTCTATAGCGACGTGATCGATTTATTTCCTTCTCATCAGCTAGTCGTGACTGATACCCCATTGACAGCACTAGACCAACACCAATTAGATTTGAAACCATGGACGAACCACCTTGGGAGATAAACGGCAAAGGAATACCTGTTAGAGGTAACAAACCAGTCGCAGCGCCAACATTTTCAAACACATGGAACAACAGCATCATGATATAGCCAGTTGATATGTAGGTGTAGTATCGATTGTTTGACTTCAACGTTACCCGCAGCATTCGATAAATGAGCAACAAGTATAGTCCAATCAATACCGTCCCTCCAATAAAACCAAAGTCCTCTCCAATCACCGTAAAAATCATATCACTTTCTCGAACAGGGATAAGAAGATTTGTTTTATTGAAACCTAGTCCTTTTAAGCCACCACTTCCGATAGCTATCAAACTTTGAGCTTGCTGGTAGGTCGTTGATTGGGCATTTTTAAAGGGATCAAGCCAGGCTGCAATACGATTGATTTTATAAGTATCCATCCCCAAATTGTGGAGGAATGTTGTTCCACCAGGAGAAATAAAAATCAGCATAAATCCACCAACCAAAACGATCCCCGTTAAGGCAGTCGGTAATAGAATTTTCCAAGAAACTCCTGATAATAGAAGCATTCCGCTAAAGATTGCTACAAATACTAAGGAAGTTCCTAAATCTTTCTGTAAGGCCAATAAAATCAAGACTGGGATAGTAAACAGTGTCATATAACCAATCAACATAAAATCCTCACGAATTTTTCGATTTGGATAATACTTATGAAAGGTGACAATCACCCTTGACAACATAATGATGTAGGCTATTTTCATAAATTCGGATGGTTGGAAAAGAGTCATTCCACCAATCGTTACCCAGTTTTTTGCTCCCGTTGATGCTACTAAGTCTGGACTGTAGAAAAACAAAGGCAATACCATAAGTCCTAGCCCAAGTACGTACAAGTAAGGTGTGATTTGCCACAGAAACTTAGTGGAAAAGAACATGACCAAAAAAGCTGCCACTGTTCCAATTCCTATCCAAGCAATTTGTTGACCAACCATCTGTACAACATTATCCGGATAATCTTGACTAACCGCAATGTAGAGAGAAATAATCCCCACAACTAATAAAAAAAAGACCGGTAAAATAAGTGAGTAGTCTACTCGACTATCGATTGTGCCCTTATTTTTCATCAATTTCCTCATACTTTCACTTCAAATTCTTACTCGTTCCATTATAGCAAAAATCATCTCTCATTGAAACTAAAAATCTAGTTACATCTGAGGGGATACGATTTATACTTAACGAAAATCAAAAGTAGCCTAGGAAACGAAGTCGAAGATAGAACTGGAGTTCATCAAGGCAAGTTGACAACGGATAATTTTGATTTTCGAAGAGTATTACTAGTGCACAAATCATAAAATACGTATATCTTCACACCTTCGAACAGGCTGAAATATAATGCTTTACCTTCACACACCCCATAAGTTTGCCAAAGCCATGAGTAAGTAAACCAATGGCAATCATTTTGGCAATCACGCACGAAAAAAGCCCTCTCCAATTTCTAGAAGCAAAGAAAAAATGGTCCACTGGACCATAACTCGCTCTTTTGTTTTCAAGCTCGTGAAAGAGGCTGGGCAAAAACTAGCTTCTCACATATAAAAAACGAGCAATTCCACTTAGGAGTTGCTCGTTTTCCATTTCATGCTTTATAATTATAATAACCACAAAACAACTAGAAAGGCATGAAAATGTATAAACAGTATAACACAAATCAGTTAAGTTTGGAATTAAATATTGCTTGGGACTTACCTGCAACGCATGAGGCTCGTCTGATTAGTCAGTTTGTGGATACTATTCCTTCATCCGTTCTATTGGAAGAAACTTCTCACACAGGTCGTCCAGCCTTTCATCCCGCTATGTTACTTAAAATGACCCTGTTCGCCT
>NZ_JAOTGL010000033.1:0-14753 GCF_044427045.1 Streptococcus sp. 2022WUSS135 | reverse complement strand
TGACACAGGAGGACATCAACCTGGTTTGTTCGCATGTCAACAGCGTCAAACGAGCTGCTTTCAACGGAAAATCGGCTTATGAACTCTTTACGTTTACCTACGGTGAAGAATTGGCAACACTTTTGGGAATATCTAAAATTGACCCCGAGAACGTCATCCAATCACCTCGATTATTGGATAAATAACCGCTAGTTTTTATCAAAAAATAATTTCAAAATAGAAAGGAACTTGTCCCAGCCAAAATTCCAGATAGCTAGAACTTACTTTGAGACGTCTCAGAGCCAGTAACTTTAGTGTACTCTTTTTTTCAACATTTTCAATACTAAAACTCACTATTATCAACATTTTTAGTCAAAAACAGAACTTAGTCTGAGACTAAATTCTGTTGGCGTTATACAGTTTTCTCAGAGTAACTTCTGGAAGGAAGGGAACTAGAACTTACTTTGAGAATTTACCAGTTTTTTATAGGATGGAGATGGGGAAAAATTTAGAAAAATAGAGTATCAAAACAGTAAAATAGGCTACTCGTAGGGAGCAGCTCTATTTTCTTATTTTGTCTTTGTTTGTGCCTTGATTTGAATTGTACCTTTACTTGACATGACAGCACGTAGGTCTTTTTCTGCTGGATGTTCTAAGTAGAAGTCGGTGATAGCATCTTCAATCTGATCTTGGATGGTTCTGCGTAGTGGACGAGCTCCCATCTTTGGATCGTAGCCAAGGTCCACTAATTTTTCCTTAACTTTATCTGTTACATGGAGGCTGATGCCATTGTGAGAAAGGCGTTTGTTTACATCGTCTAGCATGAGGCTGACGATTTCAAGTAAGTTTTCCTTGCTCAGTGGTTGGAACTCAATAATGCCGTCAAATCGGTTCATAAATTCAGGTGTGAAGAAATTGCTAAGTTGGCCAAGGACTGATTGAGTCCGTCCTTCCATAGTCGCACCAAAACCGACACTTGCTTCAACTTTTCCAGTACCAGCATTTGATGTCATGATGATGATGGTATCTTTGAAGCTGACTGTCCGACCTTGTCCATCTGTCAGACGCCCATCGTCTAAGACCTGAAGGAACATGTGCATGACATCTGGGTGGGCTTTTTCAACTTCGTCAAGGAGGATGAGTGAGTAAGGATTACGACGGACTTTTTCAGTCAATTGTCCAGCCTCCTCATAGCCTACATAGCCTGGAGGAGCTCCGACGAGTTTAGCGACAGCGTGTTTTTCCATGTATTCGGACATGTCGAAGCGGATCATGCTGTCTGCCGAACCGAAGAGTTCGATAGCTAATTGCTTAGACAATTCGGTTTTACCGACACCTGTTGGTCCGACAAAGAGGAAGGATCCAATGGGACGATTTGGAGCACCGAGACCGACACGATTACGGCGGATGGCTTTAGCTATCTTGTCAACTGCTTCATCTTGTCCGATAACATGGGCTTTTAAGTCACTAGCGAGGTTCACAAGCTGGGACTGTTCCTTTTCTTTTAAATCACCAACTGGGATATTTGTTTTTTGCTCTACGATGGCTTCGATTTCCTTTTCAGTAATGAGTGGAATATCTTCCTCGCTGATAGTTGCCTTTTGCATCTCCTTGTACTTAGCAATTTGGTCACGGAAATAGGCCGCTTTTTCATAGTCCTCATCCCGTGTAGCTTGTGCTTTCCGATTTTCGGCATCAATCAGGCGTTGGTCAATTTCCTTTGGATCAATAAAGTTGAGGGTCAAATTCATTTTTGAACCAGCTTCATCCAGAAGGTCAATAGCTTTGTCTGGGAGGAAACGGTCTTGAATGTAGCGGTTGGACAGTACTGCGGCAGCTTCGATAGCAGCATCAGAGTATTTAACATGATGGTAATCCTGGTATTTATTTTGGATACCTTTGAGGATGGTAATGGTTTCTTCGACACTTGGTTCTTCAACTTTTACAGGTTGCATACGGCGTTCTAGGGCGGCATCTTTTTCGATAATACGGTATTCGTTGAGCGTTGTTGCACCGACTAGTTGCATTTCACCACGTGCGAGGGCTGGTTTGAGGATATTGCCAGCATCCATGTTGCCATCGCCTGCAGAACCAGCACCGACAATTTCGTGAATCTCGTCAATAAAAAGAATGATTTCGCGACGATTACGGATTTCTTCCATGAGTTTTTGCATGCGTTCTTCAAATTGTCCGCGGATACCTGTTCCTTGTACGAGGCTGACAACATCCAGACGAATGACTTCCTTGTCTCGTAATTTCTGTGGCACATCGCCATCAACAATTTTTTGAGCCAAGCCTTCAACAACCGCTGTTTTACCTACTCCAGGCTCACCGATAAGAACAGGGTTATTTTTTGTACGACGGTTGAGAATTTCGATGACACGGGTAATTTCTTGATCGCGACCGATTACTGGGTCAATATCCCCACGACGGGCAATTTCGGTAACGTTGATACCAAATTCTTCAAGGAGCCCATTTGGTTGTTGGGGTTGTTGCGGAGGAGGGGTCTGTCCACCACGTCCATTATGCCCACCGGCTTGAGTGGGAGGAGTCTGTTCGCGATTTTTTCCAGCAGGGGTATTGCCAGGATAGCCACCTAGGTGATTGAAGAATTCACTAAAGGGATCCATATTGTTAGGATTTGTTAAATCTCCCAACCCACGTAGGATAGCATTATTAGGGTCTGTTTTCATGATTTGGTAGCAGTTGTGACAGAGGTCTACCTGCTGCTGTTTACCGTTTAAGTTGGTGTAGAGATGGATCGTTGCGTCGTTGATATTACAATTTTTGCAGAGCATAATTCTACCTCTTTCTGTGAAAAATGTGACCTATTGTTAAATAGTCAAAAAAGGTCAGTTCTAGCTTTATTATAACAAGATTCATAGAAAAATCAAGAAACTGCTACGCTTGGAAAAACTTTCTATGAAAAATAGGGCGATAGGAAGAAAATAGGGAAAAAATAAGACTTTTTTGGCAATATGTGGTAAAATATTCCTATAAAAAGGATTAGGAGAACGAATATGGAATCACATTTGGTGAGAATTATCAATCGTCTGGAAGCTATGGCTAATGACGGCGGTACGTTGAAACGTAATTTCGAACGTGATGGTATTGTTGTTGCAGAAGTGGCTTATAGCTATGACGAGGAAAATGGTTCAGTATTTACCTTGCGTGATGTTGCTGCTCGTGAAACGTACGCGTTTGATAGCATCGACTTGATTGCAATGGAAATCTATGAGCTATTGTACTAAGAAGAAGTGAGAGGCACCTAAGGGTGCTTTTTTCTTATGTAAATTGAATATTATAAACAAAAGTATTGCATAAATATTCGAAAATGGTATAATAGACTCTAAATGACAGAATTGGAGTAAGATGAATGAATTTTTCTTTTTTGCCTGAGTATTGGGCTTATTTTAATTATGGGGCAATTGTTACCCTCATTATTGCATTTTTCTCAGTATTTTTTGGTAGTATTTTAGGTGTGTTGCTTGCTTTTGCTCAGCGTAGTAAGTATAAAGTTTTAGCTTGGACTGCCAATATCTATGTCTGGATTTTTCGTGGGACACCGATGATTGTCCAGATTATGATTGCTTTTGCGATGACACATTTTGTAGCACCAACTTTTCAGCTAGGAATTTTGACGGTAGATTTGACACGCTTGATTCCAGGTATCATTGTTATTTCGATGAACTCGGGTGCCTATGTATCTGAAACTGTTCGTGCAGGTATTAATGCTGTACCAAAAGGACAGTTGGAAGCTGCTTATTCGCTTGGTATTAGACCAAAGCAGGCCATGCGTTATGTTATCATGCCACAGGCTATCAAGAATATCCTTCCAGCCTTGGGAAATGAATTTGTGACTATTGTTAAGGATAGTTCACTTTTGTCAACCATCGGTGTGATGGAATTATGGAACGGTGCTCAGACAGTTCAATCCACTTCTTATATTCCTTTAACACCACTTGTATTTGCAGCGAGCTATTATCTAATTATGACAACGGTGCTAACAGTGATTATTCAGTCGTTTGAGAAAAAGTTGAACAAGGGAGGGCAGTTCCATGTCTAATGCAATTATTTCTATCAAGGATTTACATAAGTACTTCGGAAAGAATGAGGTTCTAAAAGGAATTGATTTAGATATTCAACAAGGTCAGGTAGTCGTTATTATCGGTCCATCAGGGTCAGGGAAATCGACTTTCTTACGTACAATGAACCTCTTAGAAGTACCGACCAAGGGAACTGTTACATTTGAAGGTGTTGATATTACTGACAAGTCAAATGATATTTTCAAGATGCGTGAAAAGATGGGAATGGTTTTTCAACAGTTCAATCTTTTTCCGAATATGACGGTATTAGATAATATTACTTTATCACCTATTAAGACAAAGGGAATTGCAAAGGATGAGGCTGAGAAGAAGGCTAAGGAATTACTTGAAAAGGTAGGATTGCCAGATAAGGCGAATGCCTATCCACAAAGCCTTTCAGGTGGTCAGCAACAGCGGATCGCTATTGCACGTGGTCTGGCCATGGACCCAGATGTCCTACTTTTTGATGAACCGACCTCTGCACTAGACCCTGAAATGGTTGGTGAAGTTCTTGCTGTTATGCAGGATTTGGCTAAGTCAGGGATGACCATGGTTATCGTGACTCATGAGATGGGATTTGCGCGTGAGGTAGCTGACAGGGTTATCTTTATGGATGGTGGTGTCATCGTGGAGGATGGAACGCCTGAAGAAGTCTTTGAACATACCAAGGAAGAACGGACTAAGGATTTCTTGTCTAAGGTCTTGTAATATAGTCATTTAGTTTTTCTTTTATTACTTCGTTAACTCGCTTTGCCGTACTCCAGTACTGTCTGCAGCTCGTTGCCTAGTACTAAAAGTAAACTAAAAGACTATAAATGAACAAATAAGTACGACTCCGATATTGTTCGGAGTTTTTTGCTATATGCTATATTCTACTTTGTACAAGTATAGTCAGTCGGAGAATTTTAGGGTATAATAGAAAAAACAAAAGGAGTGTAGGTATGACAGTCATTGATGGGAAAGCACTAGGTGTAAAAATGCAGGCTGCCTTGGCGGAGAAAACTGCTCGATTAAAAGAAGAAAAGGGGTTGGTACCAGGTCTTGTAGTTATTTTAGTTGGCGAAAATCCTGCTAGTCAGGTTTATGTACGGAATAAGGAGCGGTCAGCTCTAGCTGCTGGATTCAAGAGTGAGGTTGTTCGTGTTCCAGATACGATTTCTGAGTCAGACTTGTTGGATTTGATTGAGCGCTATAATCAGGATGATGAATGGCATGGTATTTTGGTGCAATTGCCCTTACCAGCCCACATCAGCGAGGAGAAGGTCTTGTTGGCTATTGACCCAGATAAGGATGTGGATGGTTTTCATCCGACTAACATGGGGAAATTCTGGTCAGGTCATCCTGTCATGATTCCATCTACTCCAGCAGGAATTATGGAAATGTTCAAGGAATATCAGATTGAGCTGGAAGGGAAGTCTGCTTTAGTTATTGGTCGTTCTAATATTGTTGGTAAACCGATGGCACAGCTGCTATTGGATGCCAATGCTACTGTAACGATTGCACATTCTCGTACCAAAAACTTGCCAGATCTTGCTCGTCAGGCCGATATTCTTGTTGTTGCCATTGGTCGTGGTCATTTTGTGACCAAGGAATTTGTTAAGCCAGGTGCCGTGGTAATTGATGTTGGTATGAATCGTGATGAAAATGGCAAGCTAATCGGTGATGTCAAATACGATGAAGTATCAGAAGTAGCAAGTTATATTACCCCAGTTCCAGGTGGTGTTGGTCCGATGACTATTACCATGTTGATGGAACAGACCTATGAAGCTTGTGTCAGAAGTGCAAAATAAGATAGAGAGTTTAATAAAAATAAATATATCCATGCCTGCTTTGGTAACGCTCTATTCTTAGAACCTGTATTTACAAGCGAAGTACTCATATTAAGAGACAGATTTAGCTAATCAAGGTAATTTTTGAGGGGATGTTGATTGTATTTTGAAAAAAACTAATGATGAGTAGCTTAAAGACTAGCCTTAGAATAGAAGCGTTGAACTGTGAATACGGGTTCTTAAATTATGACTGCAGTTCTCGTATGAATAAGTCTATTTTTAAGCGACTCTACTCATTTTATTGGTCATATTCAATAAATCAGTCTTAAGACGGATGTGACTTTTAGTAATATTGGTTATACTATACCCAATCCTAAATATTTTTCATAATCTCCTGAAAAGCCTGATCGTGTGATCAGGTTTTTTTGTATGCAAAAATGAGCCTAGGCAAAAAAACAATACTATTTCTCAAAGTTTGACCAACATCCCAGTGTAGTCAAAACGTTTGGAGACAGATTGTTTCAGCTCAACAACTAGAAATAAAGACTTGTTGACGAACTCTTTTATACTCTTCGAAAATCAAAATCAGACGTTGTTGACTTGGTTTGATGAACTTCAGTTCTATCTGCATCTGCGTCGCCTAGTCTGATTTTGATTTTCATTGAGTATTATCTGTCTAGTTCTTTCTCTCTTTCATTTTGTGTTTATAATGTTTTAGGTGATTGTGGGACGTTTTCAGTGAAATTGCTAATAGAACGGTTTTTACTCCTAGTCTTATCTGAGTAATAATAGGATAAAACTCATATACCCACATAAGAGTAATAGAGGTTTGTGAATAGTATTTAGTTAGAAACATTTGTTATCAAATACAGGTTCTACGTTATATTTAAAGAACTTCTCTATCATTCGTTAGGAAATATTTTTTCTCCGATTTATTGCTAGATAGGAGCAGTGTATGCGTTTCTAAAAATCTAAAGTTGGAGGATGTTCAATTTTAAATAAGTTACAATCTGCAAATCACTACTAAAATCAATTTATCCCTTATACAGGGTAATGTAATAAATTGTTTTTTCTTTGTTTTTTGTATGTTTTTTCAAAAAAATATATGAAATAAATGAGGGGAATCTAGTGATGCACTAGCTATGAAAAAAATATTTATATTAATGGAATTGTTTGAGAAATCAGAAGGATGTAGTTTTTCGATTTGCATACATATTTTTTCTTAAACATATATGTGCAAAAAGTTCTGATTTTTTTGTGTTTTTTTAAGAAATTGGCATTGTTGACAAACTAAGGATTGGCTTGGTATCATGTACAGGCTAATTTGATTGTATTATATTTACAAAAATGTATATATTTTGATTGATATGTGATATTTAGAAGCAAACAAGCATATATTTTGTAGCTAAAGCAATATAAGCAAAAAGGAGAGAGGAAGAAGCAATGTTAAATGCAAAAGACCTTAGAAAACTGAAGCGTTCTGAATTATTTGAACTCTTGGTTGAGCAGGCAAGGGAAATAGAGTCTTATCAAGCAAAATTAGTAGATTTGGAAAAAAGAATTGAGTATCGCGAAGCGGTTTTGGGAGAAATTGGTTCGATAGCGGAGGCGTCTCTAGCAGTTACTAGGATTTTTGAAGAAGCACAATTGGCTGCAAATATTTATCTTGAACAGGTTCAAAAAGTTACACATAAACAATCTGATAATTGTGAAATAGGGAGAATAGATGAGGATGGCGACTAATAAAAATAAGGATTATGTTACCATATCAGATTTACCCAGTATATCAATAATGTCAGAGGAGCTGAATAAAATACGATATAAAGAGCGGTATCTTGAGACATTAAAAAATACTATTTTCACGCTTATTACTGTCGCTGCACTTGCAGTATTAATAGCCATGTTATGGTTGCCAGTTCTGCATATTTATGGAAGTTCCATGTCTCCTACTCTGGAAGCAGGTGATATGGTGGCAACTGTGAAGACAAATACACTTTCAACTGGAGATATGGTTGCATTCTACTACAATAATAAGGTTTTGGTAAAAAGAGTAGTAGCCACTTCTGGTCAGTGGGTAAATATAGATGAGCAGGGGAATGTTTATGTAAATGGAAAAACATTAGACGAACCCTATGTTAAAGATAAGGCCTATGGTCAAACGGATATTAAACTACCGTACCAGGTTCCAGAAGGTCAATATTTTGTAATGGGAGATCATCGCAGTGTATCTATTGATTCTAGAAATACAGCTATTGGGTCAATTGGTGAGGAGCAACTGGTTGGAAAGTTAACCTTTCGGATATGGCCATTTCATAAAATGGGAGTAATAAAATAAAGGAAGGAGATAGAAAACATGAAAATATTATGGGAAAGATTGTTTAAATTTGTTCAGCAATACTTTCGAGAGAAAAAGACTGCAAAAATAACTATGGCGTTGTCAATAATTATGGCTTTTGGAATATCGTATTTGCTGATTTTACCAGCCATTACTTTAGAGACGGACAGTCAGGAGAGTGTTCTGCAATCAGTCTATAATCAGCCAACAACAGTAGAACAGCCAGTTCAAGAAGAACAGGCGGAGTCACAGTTGGTACAGGTTCAATCTGCTGGAAGCTTATTCGCTGAACATGAAAATATAACTGTACAAGTTAACTATGAGGCTCATACATTTGAACAGCCTGTTCGATTACAGGTTTTACCTTCAGAAGATAGTACAAAATATAGTGATAGAGTATCATCTATTCTTGAGGAAAATTCTCAGATTGTTCAGCAGGCTCATTCCTACGAACTTTCTTTTTTGACTGAATCAGGAGAAAAAATCGAACCTCAAAAAGAAGTGAGAGTTTCATTTACATTTAAAAATAGTATACCTGTAGAAAAAAGCTCGACAAAATGGAAGTTCTATCATTTCAAAAATAATGATTTAGATAGTGTTGAAGATTTAACAGATAAAACAGAAATAAAGACAGATGAAACAGGGCTCACCGGTATTGAATTTTCTTCAGATTCTTTCTTCAACTACACACTAGTAGAGACAGCTGAAAAGCCTATCACTTTATATGCAAGAAAAGAATGGAATGAGTTTGATAGTGATGACGTTATTGATATAGAATTGCAAGTTCAAAATGAAGATGGTTCATGGAGAATAGCAGAAGTTGAAAATGCTGTTCAAAGTATTGAAGCGCCGGATGAAGCAACTTCTACTCAGTTAGTATGGGAAAATGTAGCAAATTCCTCAGCGACGTATCGAATAATTGAACGAACAGCAACAAATAGTGAATTGGTAAATAAAACAGGGAATGGAAGCAAGGAAGATCCCTTTGTATTAACAAGAGAAGTGATGGAAGAAACTGTCTCAATGGATTCCTTTTTACGCTCGGCGTCAAATGTTCAGACAGCTGAACAAAGTGGAAGCTTTACTTTGAAGAAAGTAAATGAGAAAGGGAAGGCATTAGCAGGTGCTGTATTTACTCTTTCTGATTCAACTGGTAAAGTTATGCAAACGATAACTACTACTAACGATTCAAAGGGTACTGTATTCTCAAATCTAACGAAAGGAACGTATACCCTTAGAGAGACTAAAGCGCCTGAAGGTTATCAGTTATTGAATGATTACTATGAAATCAGAGTTAATCATTACGGAATTGTGGAAGCCAAATATATAAAATCCACCGATTCAACATCTGAAGAGAAAATATCAGAGTCCCGTGGCAATACTATTATTAGGCAGCCTAAAGTAGAAAATGTAGTTGAGGTATTAAAATACGAGCTGACTTCCACGCGAAGTGATACAAAAAAAGATAATGAAGATGCAGTGTGGATGACCAGTGGAGAGTTTATAAAGTTAGCTTTTGAACTAAAAGTTAAACCAGATACTCAACCGGGAGATTCCTTCACAATTAAGTTGGATAATAAATTATCACCTACAGGGATTAGAGAACGTACTTTACCGCCTATTCCTTTGAAAGTTGGAGATACGGTTGTAGCTACAGGAAGGTATGATGAAGCGACCAATAGCTTTATTTATACATTTAATGATTATGTACGACGAGAACAGAATATCAAGCTTTCAGCAAGTTATGCGACTATGGGAGCGGATTTGAAGAATGTACCTTATTCAGGTAAACAAAGTTTTACAAATGTTATAGATGGGCAAGTTCAACCTTTAAAAACATTTTATATTGATTATGGGGCTTCCAGAGAGATGCCAGGCGGTGTAGCTAAAGGATTAAAAATTCGTAATCAGGTAGCCTCTGTTAATCGTCTTACTGGAGAAGTTGAACGAATTATTTATATTAATAACGGAAATGACCTATCTAGAGATTATGTTTCCAGTTGGTTTTTGGGGAAACATCAAATTACTCTTGATAACCAAGGTCAAACTGATATTACTAATCTTGAAATATTTAAGGTTCCAAATGCTCTTAAACATACCTATATGCCTGATAGTATGCATGGAGGGACTGAGGGATTAGAGAGAATAACTAGTGCCCAATATAATCCTAATTCCTCTGCAATCATTATAGAAAAGAATGAATTTTATGATGCTGCGACTGGTAAGTATAGCAATGGTTTTTTAATTAAAATTACAGAAAAATTACGGGTTCCAACTGCTGCTACCAATATGACAGCGACATGGGGATTTACGGGATGGAGTAGCAATTCAGTTAGTGTTAGTGCAAGTGTTGTTGCATCACAGGCTGAATCAGCTGGAGAAGCAGAGCGTAAAACCCCGGTTATTACTATTAGTAATAAAAAAGAAGTTGTGCCAACAAAAACATCAATCACTGTAAGGAAGCAGTGGTTAAATGAGGATGGAAGTGAGATTGGAGAACCAACAATTTCTTCCATTACGTATAATCTTAACCAAATTTCCACGACAGAAGATGGAACGAAGACAACAACAGTGTATCAAGCTAACCAGACCTTAACTGCGGCTGAACAATGGACAAAACGGTATGATAATTTACCAATATCAGGTGTAAATGAAGCTAAACAAAAGGTTAGCTATGCTTATTATGTAGAGGAAGTCCCCCTACCAGGCTATAGTGTTCGTTATTTGAATGAGAGTAATGCTGATACGGTAAATCCAGCAGAAGCAGCTATTGTTAAGGGGATATTGACGATAAAAAACCAGAAGTTAAATATGACAAGCATTACGGTCAATAAACAATGGTTTACAGCAGATAAGCAGCCAACGGACCGTGTGAACGGAGAGATTAGCTATGATTTGAAGCAAATAGTTCATTTTGATGACAGACGTAAAATTATAAAAGATTATTTGAGTGGCGAGACCCTCAATCATACGATGAATTGGAGTAAGACATATCATGAACTTCCTAAAAAAGGTAAGGAAGAAGGAGAGACTGTTACGTACAGTTATTTCGTACAGGAGCATCCAATAATTGGTTATAACACTAGCTATCAATCTGAGAATAATGAGATGGATGTAACTACTCCAGAAAATGCAGCCATTGTTTCGGGGATAATAACTATAAGAAATGTCTCTACCCGAAAATACGTGTTGCCTAATACAGGTGGACCAGGTGTAATCATGTATTACTTATTGGGAGTAATAGTATTACTGGTTGTTGCGGGAGGACTATTCTATAAATTTAATTTGTATAGTTGATTCATTTATATGCGTTATAGGAGGAGAGACTGTGCTATAACTGCAGAAAATGGTGAGAAATTATTTTATAAAAAATTTTTAAGTCAGAAAGGATATTTTCGTGAAAAAGTTAATAACAATCTTTACAGTATTTTTTACAGTCATGTTCTATGCCTTGGGTATTCTAAAGGTTTCTGCTGAGGAATCTAGAAATTACAGTTTAACAATCAATGGCACAACAGTTGGTCATACCTATGAAGCCTACCAAATTTTTAAAGGTGAAATTTCAGAAGACGGTAAGACACTTTCAAATATTGGATGGGGCTCTGATGTTACTCCTTTTACTTTTGAAGAAAAGAAAGAGGTAACGGATATTGTAGATTTATTAGGTAAGGAAAATGACGACTCTAACAAAGTTAAGGAGTTTGCATTTGAAGCCGGTAAACATTTAAAAGAGAACCCTTCAAAATCAGTTGTGAGTACCGCTGACAAGACAATTCTCTCGGGGTTAAAGCCGGGTTACTACCTAGTTAAAGATAAAGATTTTTCACAAGAGGCTATGGATAAGAAAACAAATACTTCTTATACTCGCTTTATTTTGAAAGTTGTCGGAGATGCAGAAGCTACTTTGAAAAGTGACATTCCAACCGTTGAAAAGAAAGTTAAAGATAAAAATGATACCACAGGTGTAGAATCAAATTGGCAAGATGCAGCAGATTATGATTTTAATGACCAAGTTCCTTTTAAATTGACAGCAACCCTACCAAGTAATTTTGATGATTATCAAACATATAACCTTGAATTTGTTGATACTTTATCTAAGGGGTTGAAATATAATGAAGATGCTAAAATTTATTTAGAAAACGAAGGTAAAAATAGAGTTGAAGTCACAAACAAATTTAAAATTAATAAAAACATTAATGAACTTCAAATCTCTATTGAAAATTTGAAATCTATTGAAGATCAGAAAATCAATTCTAAAACTAAAGTGGTTGTAGAATATACAGCAACATTAACTTCAGAAGCTGTTATTGGTGGACAGGGAAACCGAAATGAAGTTGAGTTAGTGTACTCAAACAATCCTAACTCTGAAGGGCACGGTAGAACACCGAAAGATGTAGTTATTGTCTTTACATACCAAACCATTGTAAATAAGCAAGACCAGGATGGGAAGGCTTTGACAGGTGCAGGATTTACTCTTTATAAAAAAGTAAAGAATGATTGGAAAAAGGTTGGTGAAGAAATAAAAGGTGGCGAACTAACTAAATTTGAATTTAAAGGCCTTGATGCTGGAGACTACAAATTAGAAGAAACTACCACTCCAAGTGGTTACAATACAATCAAGCCACTTGAGTTTACAATTACTGCGGAATATACTATTGAGTCTGCAATGCCAACATTGAACAAACTGTCAGGTAACGAAGAATTGAAATTTACTTCAAACTTGCAAGATGGCTCTCTCTCAACAAATGTCATTAATAAAAAAGGTTCATTACTGCCGTCAACAGGTAGCGTTGGGACAAAGATGCTTTACCTTATTGGGGCATTGTTTGCAATCAGTTCAGCAGTCCTTCTTGTGACGAAGAAACGTGTAGACCTTAAGTAAATTTGGAATAGGTTGGAAATTAAGCTAACTTGTTCGCAACAGTCGTAGAGGTCAGATTTGAAGCGTAAAACATGAATTACTGAGATTTGCTTTGCAACTCCTATCTCCAACCTTTAACAGTCCAGTGGACTGTTAAACCCAATCAACCACTACGCTGAGATGTAGACACGAACTCTGAGAAGCGAGGCTGGCCTTTTTCCCAGCCTCTTTTCCTATTATTCAAAATGAGGTTATTATGATTTCCAAATCTAAAAATAATTACATAACGAGTCTGCTAGTCTTTTTCTTAATAACTGGCCTATTATTGTTATTATATCCAACAGTAAGTGATTATTGGAACTCACATTATCAATCAGAAGCAGTAGCTACTTATTCTGAGAAATTATTGGATATTTCAAAAGAAGAAAAACAAAAAATTTTAGAAAATGTTAGTGCATATAATAGCACGCTCGAAAAGGGGACAATACCTAATTTAAATATAGACAGTGTAGCTTTAAAAAAGTATGAATCAATTTTAAATATCACAGATACTGGTATTATGGGCTATGTAGAAATTCCTAAATTACAGACAACGTTACCTATTTATCACGGAACGGATGATGCCGTATTGCAGGTAGCAGTAGGTCACCTTGCTGGGACTTCCCTTCCCATTGGCGGTCAGGGAAGTCACGCTGCTATTTCAGGACATCGGGGATTGCCTTCTGCAAAACTGTTTTCTGATTTAGATCAGCTGGTTATAGGGGACACATTTATGATACAAGTTTTAGATAACACTCTGACATACGAAATTGATAAAATTATTACGGTTACTCCAGATGATGTATCTCCTTTGATGATAGATCCGAATGAGGATTTCGTAACCCTTGTGACTTGCACACCTTATGGTGTTAATAGCCACCGATTATTAGTTAGAGGTCACCGAATTGAAAATCAACTACTTACTAAGCAAGTAGTCTCAGAGGGATCAATTGTAAAACCTATACTGGTTTCTCCTTTTATTGCTTTATGTTTATTAGGACTACTTTGGAGTTTATTTTTTATAAAAAAAGAAGTAAATTTGTTTATGTGACTTAGATAGTATCGCAAAGAATGTCAGACTATTCGACTTTGTTCTTTAGCTTTTAAGCTTAGGAAAGGGAGATTTTTCCAACTCCCAATCATCCAAAAGGTGAAATAGAAGATAAACCAAATGACGATATGTCAATGTCCTCTATACGCTTGAAGAAGGCGGCAAGCGATCGGTCGGTTTCAAATTGTCAGACGGCATTGAAATTCCCAAAGAATTTGAAGGCAAATTCAAGTTTGCCCGCCAACGGCTTCAAACTAGCAGGCGAAATCCGTGGCAGCTTCTTTGTGGTTAAAGGGGACTATTTATAAAATAGCAAGAGGCTGGGCAAAAACTAGCTTCTCACATATAAAAAACGAGCAATTCCACTTAGGAGTTGCTCGTTTTCCATTTCATGCTTTATAATTATAATAACCACAAAACAACTAGAAAGGCATGAAAATGTATAAACAGTATAACACAAATCAGCTTAGTTTGGAATTAAATATTGCTTGGGACTTACCTGCAACGCATGAGGCTCGTCTGATTAGTCAGTTTGTGGATACTATTCCTTCATCCGTTCTATTGGAAGAAACTTCTCACACAGGTCGTCCAGCCTTTCATCCCGCTATGTTACTTAAAATGACCCTGTTCGCCT
>NZ_JAOTGL010000032.1:0-19276 GCF_044427045.1 Streptococcus sp. 2022WUSS135 | reverse complement strand
TAGTTATTATGGACAGAGGGTATGAATCCTACAATGTCATGGCACACTGTCAAGAAAGAAATTGGTCCTATATTATCCGTATTCGTGACGGGAATCATTCTATGAAGTCAGGATTTAATCTCCCTGATACTCCTTGTTTTGATGAGGCATTTGACCTAAACATCTGTCGCAAACAAACCAATGAGATGAAACACCTGTATCGGGACTTCCCTAATCAGTATCATTTTTTACCTAATAATGCCTCCTTTGACTTTCTGCCATGTTCTAGTCGAAAAAGCACCCCGACCAGCTTTTATGAGCTGCATTTCCGAATGGTGCGTCTCGAAATCAAGCCTGGTTTCTTTGAAACTTTGGTGACAAACACCGATTATTCTCCAGAAAAATTAAAAGATCTCTATGCCTACAGATGGGGCATAGAGACCAGTTTTCGTGACCTAAAATACAGCATCGGTCTGACTCATTTTCACGCGAAAAAGAAGGAAGGGATTCTCCAAGAAATCTACGCTCGCTTTATCAATTTTAATGTTTGTAAATGGCTAACCTCATACGTTGCTATTAAAACATCAAAGTTAAAACAGGCTTATAAAATTTGTTTTTCAGACGCTGTTTATGCCTGTCGAAAATTTCTTAGAGCTGAACTCACTTCCTTCCAATTGGAAACCTACATTGCCAAACATTTATCCATCGTCCGACCTAATCGAACCTTCCAAAGAAAGATAAAAAGCAAGGTACCTGTAAGCTTCACTTATAGAGTAACATAATAGTTGAAAAATTGGGTTAAAAAACCTCCTTTTTGTGCGCCCTAAATACAAAAACTATTCCCGTTTTGTCATGAACTGCTCAGACGGGAATAGTTTCTTTAGCTACTTAAATGCTTAACTTAATGACATTGCGATGAAACGGGTTCTCTATATTATAGATACAAGAATTTGAAAAGTGCAACAGCGGCAATTGATGCGATAATTGGAGCACATACACCAACCCAAGCATACCACCATTTTGAATCAGCCTTGTTTTCACCAAGAACAGATTTTGGAAGAAGGGCATGGACGATACGTGGACCAAGGTCACGCGCTGGGTTAAGACCAGGACCTGTTGGACCACCAAGAGCCGCAACAAGTGCCATAACTAGGAAACCAATGCCTAAGTGAGCAACTGCAATTGAACCTGAAGTATATGGAGCAGTCATTGTCTCAGCGACTGTTTTATCATAGCCTTGTTCAATCAATTTACCAACCAACTCTGAACCAAAGAAATGTTTGGTCAAAGCAAGGGCACCGAAGAACAATACAAATGAACCAACGAACTCATTCAAGAAACCATTAGTTGTCGCAGCTTTACGGCTTTCTTTCGTTCCGTTATCAAGTGCACTGATAGTTGAGAATGAACCAAGAATATGGTTAGAATTTTCAGTTTTCAAGAAGTAAGGTTTATAAACTGCTACAACCACTAACTGACCAAACATTGCGCCTAACAATTGAGCAACAATGTATTGAGCAACGTGAGCCCATGGGAAGAGACCTGAAACAGCCAAACCAAGTGTGAAGGCTGGGTTGATATGGTTACCAGAAACGTTACCAAACATCAATGCTGGCATCATAACTGCCAAACCATAGCCAATCGCAATGAGAATCCAACCAGAGTTGTTTCCTTTTGTGCCTTTTAAATCAACGTTTGCAACTGTACCATTACCAATGATAATAAGGAGTGCAGTCGCTAAAAATTCAGTGATATATTTCACTGTCCATGTAACATCCATATTTTTCTTATATTTCCTTTCAAAAGTTGAATTTTTTTTGGACAACAACCATTTTATCAAGTATAATAAACAAAGTAAAGCCATTCGATAAAAAGAAAACGTTTACTCGAAAAAGTAGTAGATTCAGTAAGGAGATTAGGATGGGAGCTAACCAAGAGACATTAATGTATACACTTGAAAAGAGTATCAAGAAAAAAGCAGATTTGTTTGAACACAGTTTTTCTGCCTACGCTGTACGATCGATACTAGCCAGTCTTTATTTAGGATTGGGGATTGTCATTTCTCTTTATACAGCAGACAAACTCAACCATGTCGCAGAAGGACTCGGTAAATTTAGCTATGGATTGATGTTTGGTTGGGGGCTACTCATGATTTTATATATGAATGCCGAACTTGGAACATCCAATATGATGTATATGACAGTAGCCATTCATCGAAAAACAATTCCTACTAAAACAGCCCTCAAGATGTTGGCAACCTGTATCCTTTTCAACTTTGTCGGTGCTGTCCTTGTTTGTTACTTGGTTTCATTGACACTGCCTTATCAGCATGTTGATGCTCACAGCTACCTATTTGAAGCAACGGTGGCCAAGCTTTCAAAGACACCTTTGACTCAATTTATTGAAGGAATTTTTGCTAATATTGTCGTGAATATCGGCGTATTTACCTTCTTACGTATCAAAGATGATGCTGGGCGTCTCATTTCCGTTATTTTCATCATCTTTATCTTTGCTTTCTTGGGATATGAGCACGTCATTGCAAACTTTTCACTCTTCTCTCTGGCCTTTTTTGCAAATGGTGGACCAGTTGAGGGAATGACTCTATTAAGTGTACTAAGCAATTTCCTCTTTTCTGGATTAGGAAACTACGTGGGTGGCGGTCTCTTTATCGGACTTCTTTATAGTTGGTTGAATAATCAATCCAAACTTTATGTAGACTAAAAAAAACTACGGTTGGAATTCCTACCGTAGTTTTTTTATTGTAAGATAATCTGCGCAACTATAGGACTAATCACCACATACATGATACCTGTAATCCCAATAGCTAAGCCAGCCATCGCCCCTTGCGTATGCCCATATTTTATCGCTGTACCCGTTCCAATGGCATGCCCTGTTCCTCCCAAAGCAAGACCAACAGCTACCGGGTCTTCAATTTTTAGTAACTTTAAAAAGACCGGACCAAGAACACTTGTCAGAATTCCTGTTGCAACAACGACTACAAGAGTAACAGTTGCTATTCCTTGCATTTTATCAGTAATACCAACAGCCATAGCAGTGGTAACTGATTTTGGAAAAAGAGAGATTGCTAGAAAAAAATCCATCCCAAACCATTTTGCAATTAGGGCAGTAAAGACAGTATTGACAATACAGGCAACAAAAATTCCCAATAAAATACTTCGAATGTGATGTTTCATTAGATGGAAAGAACGATACAAAGGAATACCCAGAGCTACTGTTGAAGGCACAATAAGCATATTTAGATAGGACCCTCCTGCATAATATTCCTTATAGGAGATACCTGTCATTTTTAAAAAGACAATAATCAATCCTGTAGCTACCAACAGTGGGGTTGTGATTGGATGAGGAAATCTCCGATAAATCAGCATTCCAATTAAATATGCTGCAATTGATAACATAATACCAAAAATAGGATTTGAAAAAAGTTCAGTCATGCATTCCCTCCGCATCAATGTAGTCACCTTCAAACTTCTGCTTCACAAATTGAACAACAAAACCAATTACTAAGATATTTAAAAAAATGGCGCCTAAAATGACGATGATAATAGGAAGTAAATAATCTTTAATTGCATCAAATCTCTCCATAATGCCCACCGCTGCAGGCAAAAAAAGAATGGTCATATTAGCCAGCAAAAAATTTCCAACCGTATGAATGTGGCGAAGACGAATCAATTTGAACTCTAGGGCTAAAAATAGGAGGATTAAGCCAATAATACTTCCCGGAATAGGAAGATGAAAAATAGTCGAAATAGCTTCCCCTAAAAATGAAAATACTAGAATAATCATAAACTGAACATATAGTTTCATCTTTACACCACCTTAAATACTACTAATCCATCTGAGGTCATTCTCTTTTAGTCCAGAAAATCCCTTAATGTTAGTACTGTTATTAAGTTTACTACTCTGAAATTATTTTTCAAGGCTATAAAACGTTTACACATTAAAAATTTGTCTTAAGCTATTTTATTTATTTTGCACATAATCACTTGACAATTTATTTTTGTAGGTGTATATTTAATATATAACAAATTTTGATATATACAACTGAACACTATATATCAAAACCGAACCTAACTAACAACAAAGGAAAGGAGCGTCCTATGCATTTTCCAGTCCCCGCAGTGCTGACAGAATTTCTCATCATGGCTATTTTGGAATCCGATGATTCTTATGGCTATGAAATCTGTCAGACTATTAAATTAATTGCCAACATCAAGGAGTCCGCCCTCTATCCCATCCTAAAGCGATTGGAGCAAAATGACTTTTTGACTACTTATTCCCAAGAATATCAAGGTCGTATGCGCAAGTATTATAGCCTAACTCAGTTAGGTCACGAAGAATTGGTCCGACTCAAAGATGACTGGGATACCTATACAAACACGATAAACGGCATCATAGAAGGGAGCGTCCGCCATGACAAGAACTGAATACATGGAGCAGTTAGAAAAATATCTCAAAAAACTGCCCCACAAAGAATACTTTGAAGCCATCAGCTTCTTTAATGAGTATTTTGACGAGGCTGGACCAGAGCGTGAAACAGAAATTATAGAAGAACTTGGTTCACCAAAAGAAGCTGCCAGCGAACTCATTAACAACATGCTCAACAAGCAAATCCAAGAGGAGAAGGATCAACAAGAACCTATTCAACTCAACTGGAAACTCTGGGTTGGTCTGGGAGCCTTAAGTATGACAGGTCTCTTCTCTTTCTTCCTACTCTTTATCATGGGAGAGTTTATCGGAGTCATTCCTCTGTTTGCAACTCTTATCCTCGGCGCCTTTTTCCTCGGTCGTTACTTCCGTAATTTTAGCCAAACAAAACGAACGCTCTGGTTGGCTATCCTAGCTGTCATTTCCCTGCCTATCGCCATTCCACTTTTGCTCATTCTCCTAGCTAGTCTATTGGGATTAGTGGCGCTCATCTTGGCCCTCATTGTCGGTGCCTTTGTTCTGGGTGTCGGACTTCTCACCAGCGGTGGCTATCTGATTTGGGAAGCCTTTAGCCTTATGTCAGAAGGTTTCAATATCTTCCTCATGGGGTTTGGCTCAGGTTTGTCTTTGATTGGCGGAGCTATTCTCATCTACATCTTGACTGGATTTTTTGCCTACTGGTCTTGGCGACTGGTCAAGGCTTGCTTCAAATGGATCTTGAAACGAGGTAAACGAGCATGAAAAAGAAACTAACCATCGCCATTATTATCGGCTTTGTCAGCCTGATTGCAGGCTTAATTCTGGCTGGCATTGGATTTTTCACAGGAGGCGTAACCCGCTTGGAAGAGGTTGCTGCTCCGACGGAAGTCCATAAGACCTTCACAGATTTGAATACCATTAAAATTGACTTTATCCCCCACAGCGTCTATATCAAGGAGTCTAGCGATAGCAACTACCATGTGACCTATGCCAACTCCGACAACAATATGCAATCCCCCTTAAAACTAGCAGAAAAAGAGGGAACTTTGACCCTTTCTTCACAACAAGAATCTTTTGCTATCGAAGGAATTATGCAGTATCTTGGAGAAAGGTTGGCCCAACGTCGTATCAATGTCTTCTCCGTCACCATTGAAGTGCCTAAAGGGAAGACACTGGATAAATTAGAGGGAGAGGGTCTTCACTTCTATGAGTATGGTAGTTTCGTGATTGAAAATGTCCATATCAAAGAAGTTGACCTATCCGATGGTATCTTCCTTGATAATGCACAAATTGACAGCGGTAAAATCACAGCTGGTTACTTTGAAGCTGTGAATTCTGCACTCAGAAATACCTCTATATCTGCAAATGAATCTTCAGTCAATTTAATCGAAACCAGTTTGGAAAATGTTACAATTAAAAACTACCAAGAACTGAATGCAAATCAATTGACTCTCCTAGGAAAAAACGTCCTCACTCCTTCCGAACACAGCCTATCTGTTACAAATATAAACCTAACAGATAAGAGCTTACAAGACATCAATCTGAATATCAGTACACAGCTGGACATCAAAACACTTGCGGAACACTTAGGCTACCACTATGAAACCCTCGAAGAACTAAAGCAAGCTGTTGGTGATATGAGTTACTTCAACAAACAAGCTGAAAACGTCGGTATTTTCACTAAAGATAAGTATCAAACATTATCGATCAAAAAAGAGGAGGATAAACAAACCTTAACTTTGGAGAAAAGAGAGAGCAATAATAGCCTGACTATTACTTCAACTAACGCAACCATTAATCTACGAACACCAACCCCAAAATAACTACATCAACCAAAAACCAACTGTTCACATGGAGCAGTTGGTTTTATTATTATTCATCTTTTTGATTATAAATCAAAAGACCTAGTCCCATAAAGCCTACTAAGAAGAGGCTCAGCATCCAAACTTGATGACTACTATTTCCAACCATTGAAATGGTTTGACGAAGTCCTGAAACAGAATAGGTCATTGGAAGATAAGGCTGAATGACTTGGAAGAAGCGTGGGCTAAGTTCGATTGGGTAGGTACCTGCGCTTGATCCAAGCTGTAGTAACAAGATAATTAAACTTGCGAAGGAGCCGAAACGATTGTTCCAACCCACCAAGGCTGTAACGAGGGCCATAAAGGTCCATGAAGCTAAGAGGATTAATCCTAAGGTTGCCATTGGATGAGCCGGTTCGATTCCAATCAAGCGAAGAACACCGTACAGAATCAGTGCTGCTAGGCTGGCTATCGTACCATTAAGTAACAATTTCCCTTTAGCCCAATCCCAACGATTCTTGTAGGAACGATTATCAATGTGTTTGACAAAAATAACATTCGCTGACAAGGCTGCAACCATTAGTGCGACAGATACCATATAAGGAGCCATTCCGACACCGTTGGTCTTCACATCATCTTGGTCGCTGTGTTCCAAGGTGACTGGCTGAGAAACTGCTTGTGCATTTTTGTCTTCTACAGAGATGACTGATAGTTGTTGACTGGCTGAGCTGAGTGAATTCGTTAGGGTTTCACTGCCTGTACGAAGACTGGAAATACCGCTTGTCAAGGTTTGACCGCCACTAGCTAATTGATCCGCACCAGCAATTAATTGCTGGCTACCAGATGCCAGTTGTCCTGAACCACTGACAAGTTGACTGGAGTTGGATGCCAAGGTTGCCAATCCTGATGTTAACTGACCACCTCCTGATTGGATGCTACTATTATTCGCAACCAACTGGGCTCCACCTGTTGCTAATTGGGCAACACCTGCGGTATAGGCTGTTACTCCTGACATGAGTTGACTCGCTCCATTTGATAATTGCGTTTGAAGTTGACTCACACCACTCGTCAAGGTTTGAGTTCCTGGTAGAACTTGCCGGTTCAAAGTGGTGTTGACCTGACTCAAGCCACTTGATAGGTTTTCAATGGCTGTTGTAGCTCCTGGCAATGCTTGATTGGCAGCCATGTTGATCTGACCGACAGCTGATTGTAGCTGGCTCATTTGTGTTGCCATTCCAGAAAGACTTTGTAGGCTAGATAAGGCTTGACTGAGTTGAGACAATTGACCCAAAATCGTTTGGGCTGCTGTCGCTGTTGTCGAAGGCGAGTTTTGGAGGGCTCCAACCAATTCAGCTTGCTGAGCAGCTGTCAAGTTTTGATAGGTAGCCGTTGCTTGCAAGGCTTCAATGCTGGCTGTTTTATCAGCTTGAGCTGCTGTCAACAATCCTTGAACCTGAGCCCCCATCTCTGTCAAGAGGCTAGATAGAGTAGAGGTATCTACTGCAACTCCTCCGATACTTGATAGGCTATCATTTAATTGATTGATGGCTGCTTGCAACTGAGGAAGCCCAGTCAATAAGGCCTGTATCTGACTAGACTGTTCAGCAGACAAACTAGTTGAACTAGCGAGTTGCTCCAAGCCTGCCTGCAATTGATTGGCTCCCGTTACCAGTTGTTCAACCTGGCTTGCTCCTGATTGCAATTGTCCCACCCCAGCGATGAGCTGAGAGGAATTAGCATTTAATTGCTCCGCACCTGAAGCAAGACTCGCCACCCCATTTGTGTAGGTCGTTAAGCCACTGGACAGTGTTTGACTGCCTGTCGCAGCCTGGTTGACTCCATCCGTATAAGATACAAGACCGGTGGCCAATTGGTTTGCTCCTGTCACCAGTGATTGACCCGAAGTCGTTAAAGTAGTCAGTCCATTTGAAAGTGTTTGACTGCCTGACTCCAATTGACTAGCTCCATTTGTTAATTGTTGGCTACCATCTGCCGCCTCGACCATGCCAGATTGAATCTCTCCCATACTGTCAAAAACGGCAGAGGTATATGTTTCGGTAATCGTCTCTGAAACAGATGTCTTTAATTTCTCCATAGCTGATTCGCCCATCTTAGAAGCGACAAAGCTGTGACCTTTAGAGGTTTGGTAAGAAATTGTTAGTGGTTCAGGCTGATCCGTCAAGAGACTGGATGCTTTTTCTGATAAATCTTCTGGTAGGGTGATGACCATATAATAGTCCCCTTCTTCCAAACCTTTTTCCGCATCCGTTTCTGATACAAAGTGGAAATCCAGACTCTTGCTCTCTTTCATATTATCCACCATATCATCACCAATGGTGAGGGTTTTATCTTGAAAACTCGCCGACTGGTCTTGATTGACAACTGCTACAGGCAACTGGTCTAGTCGGCCGTAAGGATCCCACATAGAGGTTAGGAAACTAATGTTATATAAGGCTGGGACACAGGCAATACCAATAATGGTAACCAAAGTCATTGGTTTTTTTAAAATATTCTTCACTTTTCGTAACATAAGCAACTCCTTTAGACATACTGTCCAAAAACTGATAAAATACATTATACAAGTATCATTTTCAAAATCAAGTAATAAGAATCATTTTTTAGACAATGTGTCTAAAAATGTTTAAAAGGAGCAAAATGGGAACAGATAATCGGAAAGAACGAACTCGACAGGCTATTTTAGAAGCTATGGTAATCTGCCTGGAATCACAAGGATTTAATGACATTACAACCACCCACCTAGCCCAGACTGCTGGTATCAGTCGTTCCAGTTTTTATACCCACTATAAGGATAAGTACGAATTAATCGACTCCTATCAACAGGGACTTTTTCACAAATTAGAGGCTATATTTGACCGTTATGATGGCAATCGCCAATCATCATTTTTAGAAATTTTCGAGTTGCTCTATCGTGAAAAATTGCTTTCTGCCCTACTGACCCATAACGGAACTCAAGAAATCCAAAATTTTCTTATCAATAAAGTCCGACTTCTTGTTGCCAATGATTTAGCGGAGCGCTTAGGAAAAGAGAATTTATCACAACTGGAAAAAGAATACAGCAGCATTTATTTTTCACATGCCTTCTTCGGTATCATGCAGGTATGGATTAAAAATGGTAAGCAAGAATCTCCTCAATATATGACCGATTTTCTAATAAAAATGTTACCTTAAATGTGACTTTTTACAGCCACTTTCTGAGGAATATGTTATAATATCCTTATCTTACGCAAACGTTTTCAAACAGGAGATTATGATATGATTCAAGCTGAACATCTATCAAAAACCTATTCCATCATAGATAAGGAAGTCGGTCTCAAAGGTTCGATTAAGGCCTTTTTCAAGCCAAAGAAAAAGTCAATCCCTGCTGTTCAAGACATTTCCTTGCAGGTAGAAAAAGGCGAAATCATCGGCTATATCGGCTCTAACGGTTCTGGTAAATCCACCACCATCAAAATGCTTACCGGAGTCCTCTTCCCAGACCAAGGACAGGTTCGTATCAACGGACTCAATCCGCAAGAACACCGTAAAGAAGTCAATAAACAAATTGGAGTTCTCTTTGGGCAAAAATCCCATTTGGATTGGAACTTGCCTGTCCAGGAATCTTTTATCCTTCACGCAAAAATTTATGATGTTCCAGATAAGGTATTCAAAGAGCGATTAGCTGTCTTGATTGATCTATTGGACTTGGCTGATATTATGAAGCAACCAATCCGTAATCTGTCACTCGGCCAACGGGTTCGCTGTGAATTTGCGGCTATCTTTATCCACCAGCCTGCCGTTGTCTTTTTGGACGAGCCAACCATTGGCTTGGATGCCAGTGTCAAGGAGACCATTCGCTCCTTCATCCGCTATATGAATCAGCAATATCAGACCACCTTTTTGATTACTTCCCATGATATGAAGGACATCGAAAGCCTCTGTGAGCGGATTTTTATCATTGATAAGGGCAAAAAGGTCTACGATGGTTCTCTGACCGTCCTCAAAGAACGCTTTTCCACAGTGAAGACCATTCTCTTTTCTACAGAAAAGCCGATTGAAAAAGATTTGCATCTAGATGGCTGGGAATTTGAACGAATAGATGACTTTCACTTTGAAATCCACTACCACAGCAAGTTTTGGACCAGTGCCCAGGTGATAGAGCAAATCTTTAATCATTATTCGATTGAAGATGTCACCATGAAGGAATTGGAAATCGAAACCATGGTCCGCCAGATTTATGAGGAGGGTATCCATGCGTAAATATTTCTACATGACCCGCCTGACCATGATGAATGCCCTACAATACAAGGCTTTCTTTCTAGCGACCTTCGTTTCACTAGCAGTGAAAATCTTGGTGGCTCTCTATGTCTGGAAGACCATTTTCTTTACCCAGTCAGAAGTCAATGGCTTTACCCTCCAAACCTTTACTACCTACATCATATTTGCTAATCTACTAGCCAGTTTAAATTCCTTCTCACTTGGTCAAGATTTATCCTATAGCATTTTGCAAGGAAGCATTGCTGGGGAATTTCTCAGACCCTACTCCTTTATCCTAGCCCTCTTTTTTAAAGACCTTGGAAATAAGCTCTTGGAACTGATCAAATTTGCCGTCGTATTTATCGGTATTCTACTGGTTCATCAAGATTTCTACCTGCCGGATGGCCAGACCATTTTGCTCTTTCTGGTCAGTTCGATTCTAGGGATGTTCATCGTTCAATTGCTGGATATGGCTTTCGGCTTCTTAGCATTTTTTACGGTCAATGCCTGGGGAGTGATGTTGCTGCGAATGGGACTCTTCAATCTAGCCTCTGGGGCACTCCTACCACTTCGTTTCTATCCCGAAAGTATGGAACAGTTCTTGAAACTTTTGCCCTACAACTATGCTGTCAATGTCCCTGTTTCCATTTTATTGGGACAGGAAAGCGATCTAAGGGCTTTGGTGTTGCAAGTTCTCTGGATACCATTCCTCGTTCTCTTCATCGCTGCTCTTTGGTCTCAGGCCAAGCGTCGTATTGTCATTTTTGGAGGGTAACATGAAGAAATATATCAGCCTCTATCTATATAACATCAAGGTCTACATGATGGCCCAGATGTCCTTTCGGGTGGACTTCTTCATCGGACTTTTCTCCTCTTTGATTGAACAAATTGTCTACCTGATTTTCCTCAACATTCTATTTGGAAATATCAAGGAAATCGCTGGTTTCAACTACGGTCAAATGCTTTTTATCTATGGAATAGCCACCGTCGGACGCTCCATTCACTTGATTTTCTTTGACAATCTCTGGATGTTTGGCAGTCGCTACATCCGACAAGGCGAATTTGAACGCCTCCTCCTCATGCCTGTCAATCCTCTTTTTCAGCTTATCTGTGAACGAATCCAGCCACAAGGAATCGGAACAACCCTCATCGGTTCCCTTGCACTAGCCCAAGCTTCCAAGGAACTGGGTATGGAATGGAGTCTTGGAAAACTAGCCCTACTAATCTTTATTGCCATTTGTATCGGCCTACTCTATGCAGCCATTCAACTCGGTCCAACTGCTCTAGCATTTTGGATTGTAGAATCATTTCCTTTGACTATGGGAATTTTCGCCCTCAATCAGATGGCTCAATACCCACTCAATATCTATCCAAAAATCATTCAAATCCTGCTGATTTTTGTCTTCCCTTATGCTTTTACAGCCTATTTCCCAGCCCTCTACTTCCTAGACCTATCTATGTGGGGACTGGCTCTGCCACTGGTTGTCCTGATCTTATTTACCATCAATTACAAACTCTTCCGCCATGGTATGACCAAGTTCACCAGCGTTGGAAATTAAAAAAAGCTAGCATTCTCTGGATTGAGAACACTAGCTTTTTTCCATATACTTATAAAATATAGTCGTTTAGTTTGCTTTTAGTACTAGCTTCAAAGGTTCGGGGAACCTTTGGAGGCTGGAAATAAAGCGAACAACGTTCGCATCAAAAAGTCGCAGGCTGTACTGGAGTACGGCAAAGCGAGTTCAAATCACTCCTGTGGAGTGTTTGAAGTTGGAAATAAGGAAACGACGTTTCCTCGCTCGTCGAAGTAATCAAAGATAAACTAAATGACTATATATTCTTCAATGACCTGAAGTACACCTGCTTCCAAATGGCTTGGAGCCATGTATTTGGCAACCGCCTTGACCTTGTCTGTCGCATTTTCCATGGCATAGGAATACCCAACATAGGACAATAACTCAATATCATTGTCTGAATCACCGAAGGCCATCACCTGTTCAGGTTCGATATCCAAACTGGTCAAAACCTGTTCCAAGCCCCATGCCTTATGAATCCCTTCTGGCAATATATCAATGGAGCCATAGCCACTAGTCACTGCAACCAGCTGACCTTGAAAAGCCTGGTTAAACTCTTCCGTTATCGATTCTACACGTGCTTCAGGAACCCAGAGACCAACCTTATAAATAGGTTCTAAATTAGGATAGGCACTGAGGTCGTCTAAATAGGTCACACGATTTTGGAAGGCAGCCATTTGGGCTGGTTCTATTGGCAAATCTGTCCCTGCAAATGGCATACCTGCCCCAGCCTGCATATAAATGTTTTCTTCATTCGACAACATCAAACATATATCCGCCCAACGTCCTTTGAAAAAATGCAGTATTGCTTCGACTTCCTCTTGCTGAATAGTCCGACGAATGAGTGTTTTTCCCTGATGATAGATATGGGCACCATTATCAGCCACAAAAATCAGTCGATTTTCAAATCCTTGGCATAATTGTAGCAACCGCCCAATTCCATTGCCACTAGCGATAACAAAAGGAATCCTTTTCTGATCTAGTTGATCCAAGACCCGTGAAAATCGCTCCCTATCAAAACTCCCCTGGCCATCTAAAAAGGTCCCATCCATGTCTGTTGCGATTAATCGAACTGTCATCTTCTCTCTCCTCACCATACCAAATTGACAAAGTCTTTCATTTCTTGATAGGCTGTATCCACACGCGCCTGTGTCTCAGGGTCCAATTGTCCATAGTATCGACCACCAGCGACCCAGTCTTCCAATACATAGGTCTGATAGCTAAAACGCTCATAACCATCCAGTGAATACGTTCCCTGAGAGATACGATTCACCCAGGTTGGATGCGCTTGGGCTGTCCGAATACTTGTCTGCCCATTCTCTTTCTGAATCCTTATATCCATCAAGACACCCCGCTCGGTCCATTGGGAATTTGGTGTATCATCCATGCTTTCAATACGCTGATTGGACAGGAAATTCCCCATCGAATAGATAATCAATTTTCTCTGACCATCTTTTTCAATAATCTCTGCGGGCTCGACTACATGCGGATGCCCACCAAGAACGATGTCTGCTCCCCAATCAATCATTTGATGGTACAAACTGGTTTGTTCCTCCGTAGGCTCCAACTGGTATTCCACACCCGTCTGAGGCATGACGATGGTAATATCTGCCTCTTTCTCAGCTCGCTCAATCTCTGCCCGCATCTTTTCTTTATCAAAATCCGATAAATAGGCATCATATTCCTCCTGACTCAGCAAAGCCTCCATCCCATTGAAACCGTAAGCATAGGCTAAAACCGCTATACGGATACCATTGACTTCCCGAATGTAGAGTGGTGCAGTTGCCCGATCGCCTTCAGCGTAGACACCGACTGTATCCACACCTGCATCTCTAAAAGTATTGACAGTGGAAACCAATCCAGAAAGATGCGAGTCCAAGATATGATTGTGGGCCAAATCCACCAAATCGTAGCCTGCATCATGGATATTGTTGGCGACAATGGCAGGCGCATTAAAAAGTGGGTAACCTGCTAATTCGACATCTGGGGAAATGGTCCCTTCAAAGTCTGCGATAGCGAAATCAGCCTGTTCTATCCAGGGCTTTACGTAGGTAAAATTCTCAGAAAAATCGTAACTTCCATCTGGCTGTTCTGCTCCTCGAAGAATAGGCAAATGATAGAGTAAATCTCCATGGGCCATGATGCGAACAGAATTATCTGAGTGCATTGATTCTGATACCTGATTCAGCCTAGGAACTAGGTGTTCGCTTACAATAATAATCGCCAAGATAATAGTCGCTAAACCACAAATAAAAAACAAATGCATCTTTGTCCGATAGGACGCATATCGTTTTCTGCGAATAGAGTTCGCCCTTTTCTCCATACCTTTACCCTCATACTCCCTACTTAAGAACCTTTGTTCAAAATACAGTCAGTAGTCCCTCAAAAAACTATTTCTTCCATAAAAGTACATCACTTATAAATAGAGGTTCTAATATTAGTATACGACATTTTTGCTAAAAAATCTAAATAAAATCAGAATTCCATCTCACAAATATATGTTTCCGACTATGTATCCCATTCCTCAAACGATTATCAGACCGATCTTCACAGACCATTTAAAAAGAGCTAACATTATCCCTTCCTAACTCCCTAAAAGACTATCTGGGAGAACGGTACAATGTTAGCTTCTTTTTATGTCTTCAACAGATGATTTTAATCATCTAAGTGCTGTAGCTTGCCACGAAAATCCTCAATGGTCTCGTAGCCTTTTTCAGCCATGATGGCCTGCAATTCAGCCGTAATGCGTTCAAAGGCTGCCACACCTTCCTTTTGCAGGGTTGTTCCAACTTGAACCATGCTGGCACCACAGAGAATGTGTTCGAAGGCATCCCGACCTGTCAAGACGCCACCAGTCCCAACAATCTGAATCTCCGGTTTCAAGCGCTGGTAAAAAGCGTGGACATTGGCAAGAGCAGTCGGCTTGATATACTCTCCACCGATACCACCAAAACCATTTTTAGGCTTGATGACAACTGACTCATCCTTGATGTAGAGACCATTTCCAATCGAATTGACACAGTTGACAAACTTCAAAGGAAACTGGTTGAAAATCGCTGCTGCTTGGTCAAAATGCACAATATCGAAATAAGGTGGTAACTTAATACCGAGTGGTTTGGTAAAATAAGTGAAGACCTCCTGCAAAATGGTTTCTGTCGTTTCAAAATCATAGGCAATCTGCGGTTTTCCAGGGACATTGGGACAAGAAAGATTTAACTCTGTCAGCCCCTTAAAATCACTGGCTTCTACAGTTCTCAAAATCTCATGAGTCTCATCAGGCGACATTCCAACTAAAGATAAAACAAATGTGCGTTCTGGCTCCGTTTCCTGCAATTCTAGTAGATAATCCAAATAGTAAGCCAAGCCCTGATTTGGCAAGCCCATCGAATTGATAGAACCAAGTGGCACATTCTGGTACCGTGGTTCTGGATTTCCCGAACGATATTCTAAGGTTGCTGTTTTTGTAACAAACGTTCCTGCTGCAGACTGTTTCACTTCATTCAGCTCTTCCTTGGTCATACACCAAACACCAGCTGCATTCATCAAGCAATTATCAAACTGAAATCCACCTAAAGTTGTTGCTGTTGAAACCATATTATCCTCCATATTGGTTGTTCTTTCTCGATTATATCATAAGAAACAAACGGATTTCCTTCATTTACTACTAACGTTCGGATTTTGCAATAAAAATTTATTAATTTTTTTAAAATTCTTACATTTTCTTCTTTACATTTAAAAATCATGGTGCTATAATAATTATCAGATAAATTAAATTGTCAGATAATTTAATAAATAAAAAAGAAATCAGGTGATCCCATGTCAAATGCCAAAGCTTACATCCAAGCTTCTTTTGAAGCAGTCAAAGCCCGCAACCCACATGAAACAGAATTCCTCCAAGCTGTAGAAGAGCTCTTCTCTACACTTGAGCCTGTTTTTGAAGCACACCCAGAATACATCGAAGAAAACATCTTGGCCCGTATCGTTGAGCCTGAGCGTATCATCAGCTTCCGTGTTCCATGGACAGATAAAGATGGAAATGTTCAAGTCAACCGTGGCTACCGTGTTCAGTTCAACTCAGCTGTAGGTCCTTACAAAGGCGGTCTTCGCTTCCACCCAACTGTAAACCAATCCATCTTGAAATTCCTCGGTTTTGAGCAAATCTTCAAAAACGTCTTGACTGGTCTTCCAATCGGCGGTGGTAAAGGTGGTTCAGACTTTGATCCTAAAGGAAAAACTGATGCTGAAATCATGCGCTTCTGCCAAAGCTTTATGACTGAATTGCAAAAACACATCGGACCTTCACTTGACGTCCCTGCTGGTGACATCGGTGTCGGTGGTCGTGAGATTGGTTACATGTACGGTCAATACAAACGCCTCCGCCAGTTTGATGCAGGTGTCTTGACTGGTAAACCTCTTGGCTTCGGTGGTTCATTAATCCGCCCAGAAGCAACTGGTTACGGTTTGGTTTACTTCACTGATAACATGTTGGCAGCAAACGGTAAATCCTTCAAAGACCAAACAGTCCTTATCTCAGGTTCTGGTAACGTTGCCCAATATGCTGTTCAAAAAGCGACTGAACTCGGTGCAAAAGTCATCTCTGTTTCAGACTCAAATGGTTACATAATTGACGAAACTGGTATCGACTTTGACCTCTTGGTGGACATCAAAGAAAAACGCCGCGCTCGTTTGACAGAATACGCTGCAGAAAAAGCAACTGCTAAGTACTTCGAAGGTTCTGTATGGAACTACGATGGCAAGGCTGACATTGCCCTTCCATGTGCGACTCAAAACGAAATCAACGGCGAGCAAGCTGCTGCCCTTGTGAAAAATGGCGTTTACTGTGTGGCTGAAGGTGCCAACATGCCATCTGACCTTGATGCTATCAAAGTTTACAAAGAAAATGGCGTTCTTTACGGCCTTGCAAAAGCAGCCAATGCTGGTGGTGTAGCCGTATCTGCCCTTGAAATGAGCCAAAACAGCCTTCGTCTTTCATGGACTCGTGAAGAAGTAGACGGCCGTCTTAAAGACATCATGGCAAATATCTTCAACACAGCTAAAGAAACTGCTGAAAAATACGACCTTGGTACAGACTACCTTGCAGGTGCTAACATCGCAGCCTTTGAACAAATTGCGGATAGCATGATTGCCCAAGGTTTAGTATAAGCTTACTTTTAGTTTACTAAACTATAATAAAAACGCTCCCAAAATTGACGTGCTAATTTTGGGGGTGTTTTTCGTTAAAAGAAGAGAGGCTGGAAAAAAAGTCCTGCCACACTTCTCAGAGTTCGTGTCAACATCTCAGCGCAGTGGTTGATTGGCAGATTTGTTCGTGTTTCACGCTCCAAATCTGACCTAATCAACTGTGCGGGGGTGGGAAGACGAACTCCTTTTAGACTGGTCGAGTTCTTTCCCACTCCCTTTTTAAAACGTAAAAATAACAGATAGGTCGATTATCAAGCCGAACAATCTGAACCAAGGAGTGTTATAAACCCGCAAAATTGTGCAGTATTTAAAACTTTTTCTACAGCGATTAGATACCTTCTGCGACTAATTCCGTCCACATGGCATCTTCGTAGGTAAAACCAAAGTTTGTTTCATTATCTACACCGTAGATAAGTTTTACTTGTACTTTTTCTCCTGGCTTCAACTTTTCGACTAGATTCACATCGTAGGTCCGTAAATCCAGGGAAAAGGGAATCTGACTAACGGGGTCCATGAGACTGAAATAGTATTCATCAAAATAGAGCTCTTTTGCGGTCGAATTTTCAACTTCCATTTCAACAACATAAGCTGTGCTGTAGTAGCTATCTACTAGTTCTATGCTATCATCTTTCCCCATAGACGTTACTGTTACATGAAGACCGTTAGAAAAATCAACTGAGTCACCAACTTGATACTCCGTGTATTCCACAGTCTCATCAATGTACCCGTCACTACCTGTATCCCAATTATCAAAATTTGCTGCGCTTAGACCGATCATAAAAATAAAACAGGTTACTCCTAGGATAAAGGAGAGGACTGCACCAGCAATGGTCGTCCAAAAGAGAGGCTGTTTGTGCAAGGGTTTCTTCTTATAATACATCTGCCCATTTTCAACGACAAAATCTTTTGTTTGCATAATAAACTCCTTATTTTAAAACAGTTGGTCCACTTGAAGGTAAATCTATTCCTGCTTGACGCAGAGCATCTTGATAAAAACCAAAGAATTGATGATAGATCTTGTTCTGTTGACCGTTGGCTACGAAAAGATTAACACGAAATACAAACTGTCCCGAAATAGCATTTTGGGGACCTAATACAGTCACACCTGTAATCTGGTCAAAATTGCTGATTTCTCTCAAATTGACCTCTTCTATTACGCGATAGACTTGTTCCAAATCGGTATTAAATTTGAGCGGAATATCGATTTGAGCACGCATGTCCCCTCTTGACTGATTGGACACCACTAGAATGTTGCGATTGGGAATAAAATGCAATGTCCCATCTGCATCACGTACTTGTGTTGTTCGGATTCCCATGCTAACGATGGTTCCTGAAATGGTAATGGGCCCGTTGGTTAACTTAACCACATCTCCGACGTCAAACTGTCGTTCAATTAAGATAAAGAATCCATTGACCAAGTCTGAGAGAAAGCCTTGTGCGCCCAGCCCAACAGCTACCCCAGCAATCCCGGCTCCTGCAAGAAGACTGGATACCGGCAAACCGAGGATACTCAGAATACAGTAGATAAGGATAAAGTAGAGTAGATAATTTAGGATGCTTTCCACCAGACGACTGATGGTCTTCTGACGACCAATGTCTTGTGTAGACACCTTTAGAGAGGGAACCAAAACCTTTTTCACAGAAGCTTTGGCTATCTTCTTGATAATGTAAAACGCAACAAAGAGTAAAACAAGCGATAAAACCTTATTTAGACCTGCTGTCACAATGGCCTCAATATTAAATTGAGACAAATACTTGGTAATAAAATCATTCATGAGATAATTATAGCAGAAAACATCCTAAAAGAACAAAAAGACAGTCAAACGACTCAATGTCATTAAGTTAAGCATTTAAGTAGCTAAAGAAACTATTCCCGTCTGAGCAGTTCATGACAAAACGGGAATAGTTTTTATTTTAGGGCGCACAAAAAGGAGGTTTTTTAACCCTATTTTTCAACTATTATGTTACTCTATAAGTGAAGCTTACAGGTACCTTGCTTTTTATCTTTCTTTGGAACGTTCGATTGGGTCGGATGATGGA
>NZ_JAOTGL010000031.1:0-22746 GCF_044427045.1 Streptococcus sp. 2022WUSS135 | reverse complement strand
ACATCTATTTTTATAATCATCAACGATTTCAAGAACGCAACAACGGCCTTGCCCCTCTTGAAATGAGGAACAAGGCCGTCGCCTAATCTTTTATTATTTCATTGTCCACTTGACAGGGAGCAGTTCACTGACAAGGGAGTTCGTTTTTTATTTGGATTCACTAAACTGACTTTGATACAGATTATAATAGAAACCCTTATCTGCCAAAAGACTTTCATGGTTACCTTGTTCGATAATCTGTCCATCTTTCAAGACCAAAATCTTATCAGCTTCCTGAATGGTAGATAAACGGTGGGCGATGACGAAACTTGTCCGCCCTTTCATCAACCGTTTCATGGCCTTTTGAATCAAGAGTTCCAAACGAGTATCAACTGAAGAAGTTGCTTCGTCAAGAATCAGAATGGCAGGATCCGCCAACAAGGCACGTGCAATGGTCAAAAGCTGTTTCTGACCTTGGGAAATATTGCTGGATTCCTGGTTCATTTCCATATTATAACCGCCAGGCAGGGTACGGATAAAGTGGTCAACGTTGGCGGCTTTGGCAGCTTCCACAATTTCCTCATCCGTCGCATCCAGACGTCCAAAACGCAGGTTTTCCTTGATGGTCCCTTCGTAGAGCCAGGCATCCTGCAAGACCATACCAAATTGACTACGGTAGGATTGACGAGAAATATTCCGAATATCCTGACCATCCACCTTGATAGCACCCGATGTGACATCATAGAAACGCATGAGAAGGTTGATGAGGGTTGTCTTACCAGCCCCTGTTGGTCCAACGATGGCCACCATTTCACCTGGCTTAACATCAAGATTAAAGTTACGGATAAGCGGCTTGTCTTCTGAATAGCCGAATTCAACCTGTTCAAAGCTGACTTGTCCGGTCAGACTAGCTGTCAACTCTAGCGCATTGGCGTCTTCTTCGTCAAGCTCATCTAAGACTGAAAAGATGCGTTCAAGGGAAGATTTAGCAGACTGCAACTGGGGTGCCAACTGGGTCAAGGTTTGGACTGGCTGAGAAATCTGCCAGACGTATTGGACGAAGGCCTGCATATTACCGACCGTCAATGTACCTGCAAGAACTTTCAGACCAGCAAGTAAGGCCACGACTACATAGGCAATGTTCGATAAGCCGTGTACCAGGGGCATGAGCAAGCCTGACATGAAACTAGCCTTGAAACCAACTTCCTGCAAATCGGAGGTAATCTGGCGAAATTCTTCTGTAGAAATTTCTTCACGGCCGTAGAGTTTGAGAACGTTAAAACCTGTCAGATTTTCTTGGACAAAGCCGTTCAATCGACCTAGGGCATCAGCCTGTTGCTTGAAATAAGGCTGGGATTTGCCCATGACAAACTTGGAACAAAAATAAGTCACTGGAACCAAGGTTACGACTACAAGTGCTAGGGATACATCCAACCAGAAACACATGAAAATGGCTAAAGAAAGGGTTAGTACAGCATTGACGAGCTGAAGAAAACTTTGCTGCAAGGCATTTGAGACTGTCTCCACATCACTTGTAAATCGACCTAATAGGTCACCATACTGGTGTTTATCAAAATAGGAAACGGGAATTTTGTTAATCTTGTGACTCAAATCCTGCCGCAGTTCCTTGGTTGCTCCCTGTACCGCCTTAGTCATGAAATAGGTAGAACCATAGGCGCCGATTTCATATAGAAGGGCACGGAGGGCATAGATGGCAAGCATGATAGCAATGTAGGAATAGTTAATCTGCGCTCCGTCTACTCCATTTGCCATGTCCAACAGATTCTTGGTCAATTCTGTAATGATAAGCCCCAGTACAAAGGGCTCCAGAGCATTCATAACTGCACTGATGGTCTTTAGAAAAACAGCTAAAAATACAGGAGATTTGTAACGACGCAAATAGTCCCAAACACGGGTAAATACTGATCTATTCTTCATAATTCCTCCTATTCTTCTGTTAGCGATTGACGGTTAAGCTGAGAGTTGGCAATTTCTCGGTAAATCTCATTGCTTTCCATCAATTCATTGTGGGTGCCACGACCAACGATTTCACCTTCGTTCAGCACGATAATCTGGTCAGCATCCATAATGGTTCCGACACGTTGGGCAACAATCAGCACCGTCGCATTTTCTGTCACTTCCTTCAAACGACTCCTCAAAATCGCATCCGTCTTATAATCCAAGGCTGAGAAAGAATCATCAAAGATATAAATATCGGGCTGTTTGACAATGGCACGCGCAATGGACAAACGTTGCTTTTGCCCGCCTGACAGGTTGCTTCCGCCTTCTGCTAGATGGGTGTCGAATTTTTCTTCCTTACTCTCGATAAACTCCTTAGCCTGAGCCACATCCGTCGCATCATGAAGTTCAGCAAGACTAGCATCCATCTTACCGTACTTTAAGTTTTCCGCGATAGTTCCGGTAAATAGCAGAGCTTTCTGCGGAATAAAGCCAATCTTGCTGCGGAGTGCCTTTAGATTGTAGCGTCTGACATCCACACCGTCCACCAAGATACGACCAAGTGTCACATCATAGAAACGTGGAATCAAGTTGACCAAGGAAGACTTACCAGAACCTGTTGAACCAATAAAGGCAATGGTTTCACCAGGCTTAGCCTTAAATGAAATATTGTGGAGAACAGGCGATTCCGTTTCACCAGGATAGGCAAAAGTTACATTTTCAAATTCCAAATAACCACGAGTGTCTGTTTCAGTAATCCCATCTTCATTCTTAGAAATGGAAATGGGCATGTCCAAGACTTCCTGAATCCGTTGGCTCGATACGGACATACGTGGATACATGTTAAACAAGTTAGCAAAGAGCAAGAATGAGAAAAGCGCGTGGAAACTATATTCGATAAAGGCTACCAAATCACCGATTTGCAGACTACCTGTTCTCAAGGGCTCCAAAGCGAACCAGACAATGGCCACAATCATAGCAATGATAATCTGGACAAAGAGAGGTTCTGTCAGACCAGTCAGATTAAAGAGTTTTTTGGAAATATCGGTATATTCCTCATTGACCGACTCAAAGCGCTCCTCTTGAAACTCCTCACGCGTAAATGCACGAATGACACGAAGTCCCATTAAGTTCTCACGAACATATTGGTTGATTGTATCCAAGCGTTTTTGCTGTGTTTCTGATAGAGGACGAGTTTTGGTTGCCACATAGAAAATAACAAAAACTAGAAAAGGCATGGCTACTGCTACTGTCCAGGCTAAGCTCGGACTAGTTACCAAGGTCATGATGACAGAAGCAATCATCATCAAGGGTGTAATGATACCTAGTTTCAACACCATTTCAGAGAATTGCATGAGAACAAAGGCATCATTTGTCATACGAGCAACTAGAGAAGAAACACCAATCTGCTCATATTCATGATGAGAGTAGTCCTGAATTTTCTCATACAGATCATTTCGAATATCTTTGACGATATTGGTAGTTAATTTTCCAGCTGCATAGGCAAGTGTCACTCGGCCAACAATACCGAGCAGGACAATCAGTCCCATCATCCCCGCCCAGAAATAGAGCTGACTAACATCGTTCTTTGTAATTCCTTGGTCAATCATCCTAGCCAAAAAAGTCGGCAAGCCCAAGTTTACCACTACAAATAAGAAGGCCCCCAACAAGTCTAAGGCAATCCACTTAGGATATTTTTTTAAGTAGGTCCAAATCAGATTCATCTTATCTCCCTTTCTATATGTTAAAAAGGGGTATAACCCCTTCTGTAAAGTTAAAAGCCACCAAACGGTGACTTTCTATTCTTTCTCGTCGATCACTAAACGAACTTTTTTATCACTTGTTGGAACAGAATAGACAATCGTTCTGATTGCAGAAATTGTGCGTCCTTTTCTACCAATGATACGTCCAATATCAGATTGATCCAAATCCAAATGATATTCCAAGAATTCAGGTGTATCAACAATTTTTATTGTCAAGCTATCAGGCTGTGAAATCAAAGGTTTCACAATCGCAATAATGAGATTTTCAATCATGTCCATAAGTGTTCTCGCTTACTGTTCTTACTTAGAGAATTTTTGTTCGTGGAATTTCTTCAATACGCCAGCGTTTGAAAGAAGGCTACGAACTGTATCAGATGGTTGTGCACCTTTTGCCAACCACTCAAGTACACGCTCTTCTTTAAGAGTTACTGAGTTTTCAGCCAAAAGTGGGTTGTAAGTACCAACAGTTTCGATGAAACGACCATCACGTGGTGCACGTGAGTCTGCAACGTTGATACGGTAGAAAGGTTTCTTTTTAGAACCCATACGAGTCAAACGGATTTTTACTGCCATTTTTAAATGTTCTCTTTTCTTTGTATTTTTATTCGGTGAAATAGCAGAGCTATTTAGCACATGTTCTATTATACCACACTTTAACAGGGTGTCAAGAAAAAAACTTGACAGGTTTTAAAAAATTTTATTGCTCGAGCATATCTGCTAGTTCTCTCAGTTGACTTGCTAGATTTATACGGTCAAACAGTAAATTATAGACTCCATCTTCACTCAATACTCCGCAAGGAATACCATTGAAATCCCCCTTATTAGATAAATCAAGATCTTCCATATAGATCTGGCTCTGGTAATAATCTAATAACTGTAAATAAGTCGATTGTTCCTGATTGAGTTGGGTCACACTATCGGAAAGGGACTTGTTCAGCTCTAGATGCCTATTAAATATTTTTTCCATTTCCTCTACACGTTTTCTTGCTTCCATAATATTTTTCATCAGTGTGTACTACCACCACCCTTTTTTATATCCGCTTTATCCCTATATTCAACGATTGCTCCTATGGCTACTTCAACTCCTCTTACAATATCGTTCAAAGACATGGAAGCCAGTCCTGGCTTGTCCACGACCTGCTCTGGAAGATAAGGAATATGGAGAAAACCGACCTTAGTCTTTGGAAATTGTTTCTCCGCCAAGTAAAGAGCTTGATACATGAGATGGTTGCAGACAAAGGTCCCGGCAGTATTAGAAACAGAAGCTGGAAGCCCAATCCTATGAATAGCTTCAACCATTGCTTTGATGGGTAAGGTGGAGAAATAAGCAGGCTGACCATCTTCTCGAATCGTTCTATCAATCGGCTGTTGCCCTTCATTGTCTGGAATGCGTGCATCATCTTGGTTAATGGCTATACGCTCAGGAGTTAAATCAACTCGCCCACCAGCCTGACCAATACATAGTACCGCATCAGGTAAATGCTCTGCCATTTTCTCCTCTAAAACATCCGCAGCCTTGTCAAAAACAGTCGGAATCTCTACAAGAATAATCTCTGCACCAGCAATGGTCTTAGGTAGAGATTTTATCGTTTCCAAGGCTGGGTTAATAGGCTCGCCACCAAAGGGATCAAAGCCTGTTACGATGATTTTCATACTTCCTCCTCCAAAATAATTTCTCCGTAGTGAAATTTTTGATTGGGTCTGACATGACGTTTAAAGCCAAATTCTTCAAATACTTTATCTCTAAAATGAGCTTTAATAATGATTTTCTTCCTTGCCACGCGCTTGCATTCGCTCAAAAATTCTTCTGATAGGGCTGTGTAATTGGCAAAGGGTTTCAGTCCATCAAGATTGTCCGATTCCGTAATCTCTTGCGAAAACATGGGGTCAAGGTATATGACATCAACTGATTGATCCACCTGCTTTTTCAAATATGTCAAACTATCTGTCCAAATTGTCTGAATAGACCGCATGGCTTGATTGACTTCTGATTTCCCACTATCAAACTCTTTTAAGCCCTGGCTCACGATAAAATGAATGATCTGAGAACTCTCCAAGGCTGTCACCTGATGACCAGCACTAGCTAGCACAATACTATCCGAAGCTAGGCCCATGGTGCAGTCTAGGACAGTTTGTTTATCTGGTCCAAGCAACTCCAAAAGTGGATCTCGTCCAGACTTGATCCGCAACATAGCTGTATCAGGGTGGAAAAAGAGTTTTTGCCCTTCTTTTTGTTCAATGACCAATCGATCCTTGTAGACCACCAAGACTGCATCCGCCTGCTTTTGAAAGACCTTGACAGCTTGCTTTCGTCGGTCACAGTAGGCAAGCCCTAACTCTTCCGCCAGATTTTTTGCCTTTTGGACCAAATTCTCGTCCATACCCAGACTTGTTGTAACGATTACTTTCATACCACTAGTATATCAAAAATCAGGACGAACTCAAAATTCATCCTGATAGTAACTTCTATATCGCCTGTGTCATGAAGCTGCGGCTTTCCAGTACCTTGACCATGGCTTCTGCTGTATCAAGGGCTGTAAAGAGTGGAATTCCTCCTTCAATAGCAGAGCTTCGAATCACTTGCCCGTCGCCGTCGGCCACACGTTTTTTACCAACCGTATTGATAATAGCCTGAACCTTTCCAGCTCGAACTAGACTAGGAATATCTTGACAGGACACATCGCCCAATTTTCCAACAGTTGTTACGGAAAGACCATTTTCTGTTAGAAAGGCAGCTGTTCCAGCTGTAGCCAGTAGACCATAACCAAGTTCATGGAAGCGTTGGGCAAGACCAAGTGCTTCTTCCTTGTCTTCATCCGCAATGGTAAAGACAACGTTGCCAAACTCAGCGAGGTGCTGATAACTTGCTTCGAAAGCCTTATAAAGTGCTTTTTCTAGTGTCAAATCTGAACCCATAATCTCACCAGTAGACTTCATCTCTGGACCTAACAAACTATCAACTTTAGCCAATTTTGTGAATGAGAATACTGGTGCTTTAACGTGCACTTGCTTGCTTTCAGGATAAAGACCGTCTTGGTAACCCAGTTCCGCAAGGCTTTGTCCCAAAATCAATTTGGTTGCAACCTGGGCCATTGGAATGTCTGTAACCTTGGACAAGAATGGCACCGTACGACTAGCACGAGGATTGACTTCGATCACATATACCGTTTCATCCTTAATAACAAACTGAATATTCATCATACCGATACAGTTGAGGCCGATTGCCAAGCGTTTAGTGTAGTCTGCAATGGTCGCCTGCACCTCTTTAGACAAGGTTTGTGGCGGATAAACAGCCATCGAGTCACCTGAATGGACCCCAGCGCGCTCGATATGCTCCATAATACCTGGAATCAAGACATCCTTACCATCTGAAATGGCATCCACTTCACACTCACGACCGACGATATACGAATCCACCAAAACTGGGTGCTCTGGCGAAGCCTTGACCGCCGTTCTCATATAAGAACGTAAGTCCCCTTCATTTTCGACAATCTCCATAGCACGACCGCCCAAGACATATGAGGGACGAACAAGTACCGGGAAACCAATTTTGCGGGCCGCTTCTAGTGCTTCCTCTTCGTTGGTTGCGGTTTGACCTGGTGGCTGTGGAATACCAAGGTCTTTCAGGGCTTTTTCAAATAAATCCCTGTCTTCAGCACGATCCAAGTCTTCCACTTGCGTCCCCAAGATTGGAATACCTGCTTTTGCCAATGGCTCTGCCAAATTGATAGCTGTCTGGCCACCGAACTGAACGATAACCCCTTTGGGTTTCTCAAGGCCAATCACATTCAAGACATCTTCCAAGGTCAACGGCTCGAAGTAAAGCTTGTCCGAAACCGAAAAGTCAGTTGACACTGTTTCAGGGTTTGAGTTCATAATGATAGCTTCGTAGCCAGCCGCTTGAATGGCCTTGACCGAATGCACCGTTGCATAGTCAAACTCCACACCCTGTCCGATACGAATTGGGCCAGAACCCAGCACCAAAACAGATTCTTTTTCCGAACGGATAGACTCATTTTCCCACTCATAAGTTGAATAGAAATAAGGTGTAGCACTTTCAAATTCGGCTGCACAAGTGTCCACCATCTTGTAAACAGGGACAATCTTGTGCTCTGACCGCAGTTGACGAATATAGGATTCTGTCCGTCCCCAGAGTTCCGCAATCTTGCGGTCTGCAAAACCGTACTTCTTGGCTTTTTTCAATAAGTCGATATTATCGTGATTGATTGCCAATTCCTGCTCAATTTCTAAGATATGAAGCAGCTTATCAAGGAAGAAAAGATCAATCTTGGTCAATTGAGCCAGTTCTTCTACTGTATAGCCACGTCGAAGGGCTTCTGAAAGATAGAATAAACGATCATCCTGTGCCTTGACAATCTTTTCAACCAATTGGTCATCTGTTGCTTGGCTGAGTTCTGGCATTTCATTGTGATAAACACCGATTTCTAAAGAACGGCAGGCCTTGAGCAAGCTTTCTTCGATATTGCGACCGATAGCCATGACCTCGCCAGTTGCTTTCATCTGCGTTCCAAGGCGGCGCTCCCCTTTTTCAAACTTATCAAATGGGAAACGTGGAATTTTTGCCACAACGTAGTCAAGAGCAGGCTCAAACATGGCATAGGTTGTTCCTGTAACAGGATTCACCATTTCATCCAAGGTCAATCCAATCGCAATTTTTGCTGCCAATTTGGCAATAGGATAACCTGTCGCTTTGGATGCCAAGGCAGACGAACGGGACACACGTGGGTTTACTTCAATGACATAATATTTGAAACTATGTGGATCCAGTGCCAACTGCACATTACAACCGCCTTCGATTTTCAAGGCACGGATGATGCTGAGACTGGCATCACGCAGCATCTGGTTTTCAATATCAGAGAGCGTCTGCGTTGGGGCAAATACGATAGAATCTCCTGTATGAATTCCCACAGGGTCAAAGTTTTCCATGTTACATACGACCAAGGCATTGTCAGCCGCATCGCGCATCACTTCGTATTCGATTTCCTTGAAACCAGCAATGGAACGCTCAATCAAACACTGGGTCACTGGTGACAGTTTCAGACCATTTTCTGCTATTTCACGCAGTTCTTCTTCATTGGCACACATACCACCGCCAGTACCACCCAACGTGAAGGCTGGGCGAACAATGACAGGATAACCAATTTTACCAGCAAATTCCAAAGCCTCTTCAACTGTTGTCACAATCGTTGATTCAGGAATAGGTTGATTGAGATCTTCCATGAGTTGTTTGAAGAGGTCGCGGTCCTCTGCCTGATCAATTGCAGACAGTTTGGTTCCCAACAGCTCAACTCCAAGCTCATCTAAAATACCAGCCTTAGATAATTCCATGGCCATGTTGAGACCAGTCTGACCACCAAGGGTCGGCAAGAGAGCATCTGGACGCTCCTTCCGTAAAATCCGTGTGACAAATTCAAGCGTAATCGGCTCAATATAGACCTTGTCCGCAATTTCCTTGTCTGTCATGATGGTCGCAGGGTTTGAATTGACCAAGACAACACTATAGCCTTCTTCCTTCAAAGCCAAACAAGCCTGAGTCCCAGCATAATCAAACTCCGCAGCCTGACCGATAATAATCGGACCAGACCCAATCACCATAATTTTCTTAATATCCGTACGTTTTGGCATAATTTTAAGATATTAAGGGCGTTAAGCGGACACAGTCAAAATAGGAGTTTGACCAAGAACGCTTGCGTTCGAGGAAAAACTATCTTTTTGACCCAGTCCGTAGCCCGAATTCAATTACAAAATCCGAGCAACAGAACACCCCTTCTCCTTTCTATTTTCTATCTCTCCGGATAGAATTAAATAATAGACCGACGCAGTAAGGTTTAGCTCGATAGTGGTTAAACCTTACTGCCCTTTTTTAAACGAATCCATCAATTCCATAAATTCATCAAACAAATAGCTGGCATCATGTGGACCAGGTGCAGCATCTGGGTGGAATTGAACAGAGAAACCTGGATAGTACTTGTGGCGTACCCCTTCTACTGATTTGTCATTGATTTCTTCATGAGTAATCATTAAACATTCAGGTAAATCTTCACGAGCCACTGCATAACCATGGTTCTGACTGGTAAAGTCCACTCGACCTGTCGCAATTTCACGAACAGCATGGTTGAAACCACGATGACCAAACTTCATCTTGTAAGTGGATGCCCCATTAGCCTTAGCAAAAAGTTGGTGCCCCATACAGATACCAAAAATTGGAATTTTCCCAAGAATGCCACGAATCATTTCTAGCGCTTCTGGAACATCATCTGGATTTCCTGGGCCGTTTGATAGCATGACACCATCAGGATGGAGGGCAAGAATTTCTTCGGCAGTCGTATCATAAGGGACAACTGTCACATTGCAATCACGCTTGGCTAACTCTCTAAGAATAGAATGTTTCAAGCCAAAATCAACCAGAACAACACTACGTCCAACTCCTGGCGCAGGATAGGCTGTTTTTGTTGATACTTGCTGGATGTTATTGGTTGGCAAAACAGTCGCTCTCAATTGGTCTGTCAAATGCTCAACAGAATCACCGACATTTGCCAAGGTTGCCTTCATGGTACCGTTCTGACGAATAATTTTAGTTAGGGCGCGTGTGTCAATTCCAGAAATTGCTGGAATTTTCTTAGCCTTTAAAAATTCATCCAAAGTCATTTGGTTACGCCAATTACTTGCTCGACGAGCCCACTCACTAACAACCACTCCCTTACAAGTCGGCTTGATTGATTCATAATCATCACGGTTAATCCCATAATTTCCCACCAAAGGATAGGTAAAGGTTAAAATCTGACCATTATAAGACTGGTCCGTGATAGATTCCTGATAACCAGTCATCCCCGTTGAGAACACCAACTCACCAGTCACATCCATATCAGCACCGAAGGCCTCACCTTCAAAAATAGTACCATCTTCCAAAATTAAACGTCTTTTTGACATAATCTATGATACAAAGCCCGTTAAAAGGACAAAGTGAAAATAGGAAATTCGACGCCGACGCTACAAGCGTCAAGACGATATTTATCTTTTTCACACAGTCCTTAGGGCGTGTTCGAATATAAAAATCAAATCTTACTCGAACCTGTATCTTCTCCTTTCTATTTTCTATCTCTCCGGATAGAATTAAATAATAGTCCAACGTTTGTACAGTCAATTCGATAATAATTGACTGTACAAACTAGTGCAAGGGATAGCCTGACCTCCATAGAGGCAGGCGTAGGGAAATGAGTTGCTTGCAACCATTGACCTGTCCCTTGCCTTTCTATTCGTCGCCTCTCTGAGCGACATTAAATAAGATAAGTCTAACAAATTTCTAACTGCTCAGTTCTAAGATACCTGAACAACTTACTTTTAAGCCTTGCCATTGACAATTGCTTCCAAAATCGCCATCCGAACAAAGACACCATTTTGCATTTGACGGACAATACGTGATTTTGGCGCCTCTACCAATTGGTCATCAATTTCTACATCACGGTTAACAGGAGCCGGATGCATAACAATTGCAGTATCTTTCAAGCGTTTGTAGCGCTCCTCTGTTAAACCATGCAAACGGTTATAAGTTTCTTTAGAAAAACCACCATCACCATCATGTCGTTCGTGTTGCACACGGAGCAACATCAGTACATCTACCGTTTCCACAATATCATCAATATTCAAATGCTGACCATAGACATCAAATTCCTCTGCGTACCATTCCTCCGGTCCAGCAAAGAAAATCTCAGCCCCCAGACGTTTCAAAATTTGCATATTGGACTTAGCAACTCGTGAGTGTGTAATATCACCTGCAATGGCAATCTTCAAGCCTTCAAAAGTTCCAAATTCTTCATAAATAGTCATCAAATCAAGTAGGGATTGGCTTGGGTGTTGACCTGAACCATCACCACCATTGACAATTGAAGTCTGAATGGTAGGACTATCAATCAATTGCTTGTAATAATCCACTTCCGAATGACGAATCACGCAAATGTCTACCCCAAGTGCCGACATGGTCAAAATGGTATCATACAAGGTTTCACCCTTATTGACTGAGCTGGTACGAGCATCAAAGTCAATCATTCCCATATCCAAACGAAGCTCTGCCATTTCAAAAGACTTATGCGTCCGAGTTGAATCCTCAAAGAAAAGGTTAGAAGCATAGTACTTCCGATCCAACTCTACTTTTTCCCCACCTTTGAACGCTAGCCCGCGTTGAATGAGTCCAAGTACTTCTTCATTTGAAAGAGTCTCCATTGTAACCAAGTGTTTGAGTGAAACTTTACCATTTGTAATTGTCATGATGTTACCTACCTTTATGATCTAGCTGTAGAATGATAATTTGTAAACGAAGCGACTATGCACCTTCAACCAGAAGGACAGCATCTTGACCATCGATTTCAGCCATGTGCACAATGATTTCTTCAGAACGGCTAGTTGGAATATTCTTCCCAACATAATCTGCTCGAATAGGCAATTCCCTGTGTCCACGATCCACAAGTACCGCTAAACTAACACGAGCTGGACGGCCCAAGGACACTATGTTGTCAATAGCAGCACGAATAGTTCGTCCTGTATAAAGCACATCATCTACTAATATAACATCACGATCGTTGACATTGGCAGTCATATTTGTCGTATCATCTTCTACCTTCATGTCATCTCGAAACGGCTTGGTATCCAACTCTCCCAACGGAACGTCGATACCCTCTAATTGCTTAAGCCTCTCCTGAATCCTCTTTGCAATGAAAACACCCCGTGTTTTAATCCCTGCAAGGACAATATTATCCAAATTCTTATTCCGTTCGATAATTTCATAAGTGATACGGGTGATCGCCCGTTTCATAGTCATATCGTCAACGATTTCTTTTGTCTTCATAAGACCTCCAAAAATATAGAAAAAGTCTCCTTATACAAGGAGACTATGAAAATATAGGCTAGTTAGAACCAACCTGCTTAACATCCGACTCCTTGTCTGCCTCTCTGGACAGGTTTTAAAGGATTAATTAAGCAAAGTATAGCATAAAATCTCAGCCTTGACAATTTTTTTCTGAAAAAATATAGAAATTATCGGATTTTACTGAGAATTTTTTCCAAAAGACAATGGAGTCTTAAGGTTTATGGATTTAAGTCCCGCCAACATAAACCCACAAATCAGATAAGCAACAAAAATTGTACCTGCATAAGTCAAAACATAAGTCCAACCATACTTAGGAACGTTGAGAAAGAAATAAGCAAAAGGACTATCCTTAGCATCTGGGATTGGAATTTTTATGAAAAGACCATTCACTAGACCAAAAATCGTGTAGAGAACAGGCAAAAGCGTCCACCAAATCGGATCAAACCACTTGTACTGTTGCTGGCGATCTACTATTAAGGTATCTAATAAAAAATACAAGGGAACAATATAATGGCAGAGTAAATTTTCAACACGCCAGAAATCGTCTGCCAAAGGGGCCAACATAAAGTGATAGACTACACAAGTAATCATGATAGACATGGTTACAGCAGCCTTTATTCGAAGAAAACGTGACGTCTGTAAATCCACACTTTTACTCATGGCATAGATCATATAGACCGCAAACACAGAGACCAGTAAGTTGGATTGCACTGTGTAATACATAAGCATGCCAACTCCATATTTGATAATTTCTAGCGCAGTACCCGCGATGGCTAAAATAGCTAACAAGCATCTACTGTAAAACAAAATACTTTGATGTTTCATAATATCCTTTCAAATATGACAAAAGACTGGTTAACCAGCCCTTTCTCTTAAATTTTTTTAACAAATTCAGATTTCAGCTTCATCGCACCGAAACCATCGATTTTACAATCAATATTGTGATCACCTTCAACGATACGGATGCCTTTAACACGTGTACCTTGTTTAAGATCCTTAGGCGCACCTTTCACTTTCAAGTCTTTGATTAGTGTTACAGTATCGCCGTCCGCCAAACGATTACCGTTGGCATCAATTGCAACAGGTCCACTTTCTTCCTCAGCTACATCTGCTGGGTTCCACTCGTAAGCACACTCAGGGCAAACCAAGAGGGCACCGTCTTCATAGACATATTCAGAATTACATTTTGGACAATTTGGTAAAGTTTCCATTCTTACTCTCCTTAACATTTTTCATGTTCTAGTATAGCATTTGTTGAAAAAATGGGCAAGATGATAAGGTTTTCATACCATTATTCAGCCTTGCGCAGTTTTTCAAGTGTCTCCTGAAAAATAGCTGGCGCTTCTGCCGTAAATTCAACAACCTCACCAGTTCTCGGATGGGTAAATCCAAGCGTTCTGGCATGAAGAAATTGGCCATGCCCTTTTAGTGTTTTCCTTGGACCGTAAGCTTCATCACCCGCAACCGGATGACCAATATAAGCCATGTGGACACGAATTTGGTGAGTTCGCCCTGTTTCCAAGGTCAATTCCACCAAAGTGTAGTCACCAAAACGCTCCAGAACCTGAAAACGTGTCACAGCTTCTTTCCCTTTGGCAGTCACCGCTTGTTTCTTGCGGTCTTTTTCAGAACGACCAATCGGCGCCTCAATTACTCCGCGATCGTTTGGTAGATTGCCATGTACAATGGCCCAATACTTACGAAGGGATTTCTTGTCTTTCAATTCAGCAGCAAGCTTTGTATGAGCATCATCGTTTTTAGCAACCATGAGCAGGCCAGAAGTATCCTTATCAATCCGATGAACAATTCCTGGTCGCAAGATACCATTGATGCCTGACAAATCTTTTACGTGATAAAGGAGAGCATTAACTAGCGTTCCAGACGTGTGACCAGCCGACGGATGAACGACCATCCCTTGAGGTTTATTTACAACAGCAACATCCTCGTCCTGAAAGACAATCTCTAAAGGAAGATCCTCAGCAACATAGTCGATTTCTTCTACTTCTGGAATTTGATAGGTTAGGATATCTCCAACCTGTACACTATATTTAGCTTTTTTAGGTTGTCCATTGACCAAAACCTGACCAGCCTTAATCTGCTCATTTGCAACCGAACGAGACAAATCCGTCAAATCCGACAATGCCTTATCCAAACGAATGCCACCAACCTCAACTCTTACTTCCATTACTCTCTTCTTTCATAATACAAATAAATAAAATACCTACACCAACTGTCAGACAAACATCTGCTACATTAAATACAGGGAAACTAATAAAATCCAAGTGAAACATGTCCACCACATATCCCAGTCTAAGACGATCAATAAAATTCCCAAGAGCACCAGCAATCATCAAAGACAGACTGAATAAAGTCCAGATATTGCCCTTGATCTGTTTGATATAGTACCACACTAGGCCTGTCACAGCAACAATTGTCATTATCGTGAAAAACCACTGCTGATTTTGTAAAATCGACCAGGCTGCACCATAATTTCTTAGATAAGCTAAGCTCATCAATCCTGGTATAAATTCCGTTACCGTATCTAATTCAATATTGGCAACTGTCCAAGCTTTTACAAGCTGGTCCAGACCAATTAATACTACCATCAAAAATGGAAATCCAATTTTACGCATTTTCATCCTTCTTCTTATCAAAATATGCCTGCATGGTTTCAATAAAGTCTTTGGCACAAGAACTAAGTTCATCATTGGCTCGTTTAACGTAGACCATGCGATTGTCTACCTTTCCTTTGAGAGGAATTACTGTAATGCCATTGACACTCTCATCATCAAGATAGCCCGAACCAGTTGCATAGGCATCCGTACGCTCCAAAATTCCATTCAAAGTAGCACGGTCTGTCACATCAAACACAACCGAGGAATCCGACGTATCAATCAAGTTCTCGGAATAATAGAGATAAGCCTCTTTTTCTTGAGTGAACCGTACGGTAGGTAGACCTACCAAATCTGCCGGCTCAATCTCAGCTTTCTTTGTCAAAGGATGATCTTCACGAAGGTAGATATGCGTCTGAAATGCAGACAAATCTACAGCTTGCAAGTGAAGTTTATCCAATTTCTGCATGATTCCTTTTGTATTTCTCTCGTTCAAATAAATAATACCAAGCTCGCTATAACCTTGAGCAACCTCATCTAAAATCTGTACTGTAGTCGATTCAAAAATGCGAAAATGAGGGTACTGCGGGTGGCTACGAGAGAACTCCGTAATCAATGGAGGAAGAAAATCATAATGCTGACTTGAGATTGAAAAAGTCTTCTCTCCTTCTTCAGGTTGCAAATAGAGATGCTCAAACTGATCAAATCCCTTAACTAAAGCCTGAGCTTTCTCATAGAATTCCATCCCTTTTTGTGTCAAAAAAGTTCCTGAACTAGTTCGGCTAAAAATTTGAAAACCTAACTCTTTTTCCAAATCACGAATGGAAATAGACAAACTAGGCTGGGAAACGTACATTTTCTCTGCTGCTTCCCGAAAAGTACCACTGTTTGCAATGGCTACAACGTAGCGTAATTGTTGAATATTCATACCTGATACCTCTTAAAACTGCTTCTACCATTATATCAAAAAAAGCAAGAATTTGCTGAACTCTTGCGTTTTCGCAAATAGACTATTCTTCTCTTATATATCTTCCAGGTTCCCAATTTCTCTTCTTCAACTGCAATTTGAAAGGCTTTGGAATTTCTGTTCGCCAAATCATCGATGACTGATTTTACTAAGTTGGAACCTATAACACTTCCTCTGAACATTTCATCTACTCCTGAACGTAGAACTTATAGGAAGCGCAACAGTGCAGATGGCAAAATATTTTTATTCTATAGAGAAGATATTGCCGTCTCGAATCACTTCTATCGTACACTTTTAAAAATATCAAAATCAAATTACAAAAAAAGACTCTCCGAAAACAACTCGGAAAGCCTATTGTTAAGCCATTTTCAGACTTATTTTGCGATTGGGTAAACAGATACTTGTTTCTTATCGCGACCTTTACGCTCGAAGCGTACAACGCCTTCTACTTTAGCGTAAAGAGTGTCATCTCCACCACGACCTACGTTAGCTCCTGGGTAGATTTTTGTACCACGTTGGCGGTAAAGAATTGAACCACCTGATACAGTTTGGCCGTCAGCAGCTTTCGCACCAAGGCGTTTTGCTTGTGAGTCACGACCGTTTGACGTTGAACCTCCACCTTTTTTGTGGGCCATAAATTGCAAGTTAGCAAGATTCAAGTTTAACATATGTTATTCCTCCGAATTTCTGTAATGATTGTTTCAAGCTACGCGATTAAGCGTTGATAGCGTTGATAACAACTTTTGTATAAGGTTGACGGTGACCTTGTTTGCGGTGGCTACCTTTTTTAGGTTTGTACTTGAAGGTAACAACTTTTTTCTGTTTACCTTGTTTTTCAACAGTACCAACAACAGTAGCGCCTGCTACAAGTGGAGTACCCACAACAGTTTTCTCACCACCAACAAGAACTACTTCTTCGAAAGTAACTTCTTGACCTGCTTCAACGTTCAATTTTTCAACGTAGATAGCTTGACCGACTTCAACTTTAACTTGTTTGCCGCCAGTTTTAATGATTGCGTATGTGCTCATTATGCACCTCCTATGATTTTTGGGTCTTGCCCGAATTTGATGTGAAGACTCGCCTAGTACCGTGGGACGAACCACTTTATATTGCTCAATAAAAATTAAGTTCAGACTAGGCGACGCGGACGCAGGTAGAACTTAGGTTCACCAAGTTAAGTCAACGACGTTTGAGCTTAATTTTTGCAGAGCAACGGCATTCGTGCGGTTGCACAGGAAATGTGCATAGTCAACAGTCCTATTATAACAAAAACACCTGCAAATGCAAGTGTTTTGTATCACTTTTCTTACATTTCGAAAACTTCGCTCTCCTGCTTATTTGGTAAGAACAGAGAGAGGACGATTCCGACAAGAGCTGGTAATAACCATGCTAATGATTGTCCAGCCAATGGCAGAGCTGAGATGATTTTTGAAACAGCAGTCCAGTTGAATTGTCCTGCTAACACTTCTACCAATGACAAAGCTGTCACTACTCCCACAGTTAATTGCATACCATAAGTGGAAAGCGGTACAAATTTGTTCACAATGGTAATCAAGACAATACAGATAGTAATTGGATAGAGAACCAAAAGAACTGGAACTGAGAAGGTGATGATATTGTTCAAACCGAGGTTGGCGATCCCAAAGCCAATCAAAGTAAAGATAGTCGCATATACTTTGTAGCTAAAACGTGGGAAACGCTCAGCGAAAAATTCACCTGAAGAAACAATCAAGCCAGCCGTCGTCGTGAAACAAGTCACGATAACCATAACAGCCAAGAAAATCTGCGCGCTTGGACCAAAGATAGCCTGTGTTGCTTGCGAAAGAATGTAAACACCCTTGTTGGTATCGGAAGCCAAAACATCAGCAGGAACTGGGAAATGATTACCTAGGAAAGCCAAACCGACATATAGTGCTGAGAAAGCTAAGGCTACAACAAAACCAACAGACCAGATGGTTGAAACATATTCCTTCTTGCTGGAGAAACCAAGTTGTTTTAAGGTATTCACTGCTACAACACTAAAGGCAATTGAGGCAAGGGCATCAAGGGTGTTGTATCCTTCAATAAATCCTGTACCAAATGCCTGTCCTACTGAGTAAGCATCGGCTGCAGGAAGTGGATTTGTAGAACCATATTTAACAATACCTAGCACCACTAAAATCACAATCAAAATGGCAAAAACAGGGGTTAAAATACGTCCGATACTGTTTAAGATTTGAGATGGATTGAGAGCAATCAGATAAGCTGCCACAAAGTAGAGAGCTGTAAAGCCAAACAACCAGAGACCAAGATTCGAATCCCCCAACAATGGCGCAATACCAATTTCAAAGGACGTTGTTGCTGTACGCGGAATGGCAAAGAAAGGACCGATAGCCAAATACAAGGCAACAAGATAGACCGTTGCAAAGGCTGGAGAAATCTTACGAGAAATCTCATGTACATAACCTTTTGGATTTAAGGTGCCGACAATCAAGGCAATGACGGCAATTCCGACACCCGATACGACAAATCCTAAAATAGCTGGCCAGAAATTTTCACCAGATAAGACCCCCAAAGCCGGTGGAAAAATCAAGTTTCCGGCACCAAAAAACATACCAAACAGGAGTAAACCTGTTAGCGCTCCTTTTTTCATAATAACTCCTTTGTATTTTTTCTGAAGTCTTATTATATCATACAAATTCGATTTTTCCGAACGATTCGTATTAAAAAATCCAGCAATAACTGGATTTACATGTATGTCAAAATAATTGTATGCTACAGTAAGTCTTCAATCAAACTATCCACTTCGTCTTTCACTTCCTCTTTCGGTGTGATTTCAGTTACGATAATCCCAGCCACAGCTCGTTCCACCAAGCTTTCAACATCCATACGGGCTTCGTATTGCTCGACATTTTTGAGTTTAGGGTTAGTTTTTGGACGGTCAGGGGCAAAGATGGTACAGCAATCCTCAAATGGCTGGATGGAAATGTCAAATGTATCAATTTCTTGAGCAATATCAATGATTTCCAACTTATCCATGGTAACGACAGGACGGATAACAGGTGTATTTGTCACCGCATTGATAGCCTGCATGGATTCCAAGGTCTGACTGGCAACCTGACCTAGACTTTCACCATTGATAATAACCATGGCACCACGCTCTTCCCGTACTCGGTCTGTAATCCGCATCATGAAGCGACGTGTCAAGGTCATCAAATAAGCTTCAGGTGCCTTTTCCTTGATTTCTTCCTGAATTTCTGTAAACGGCACTTCGATAAAGGTGATATTACCACCAAAGGCAGTCAATTTACGAGTCAAATCATGGGCTTTTTTAAGTGCACCTGGGCTAGTATAAGGCGGACTTGCAAAGTGCAAGGCTTCGATTTCTACACCACGTTTAAGTGCCAAATAGCCCGCAACAGGCGAATCAATACCACCTGATAGCATGAGCGTACCCTTGCCAGATGTACCAACTGGAAGACCGCCTGCCCCCTTGATTTCTTCATGGGAAATATAAGCAGCGTCAGGACGAATCTCCACTCGTAAGGTAATATCTGGTGACTTCATTTGCACTTGCACATTTGGAATAGCTGTAAAAACCGCATCTCCAAGGACTTGGTTAAGGTCGCGGCTGTCCAATTCAAAACTGTGGTCACTACGACGCGCAGCAATCTTGAAGGTCATCCCTTCCTTGTAAATGGACTGCATAATCTCCACAACCGCCTCTTTCAAGGCTGGAACAGACTTTTCAATCTTATAAGACGGTGCGAAATTTTGGATCCCAAAAATCTTCTTCAAAGAAGCTGAGACTTCCTGATAATCTGCCCCGTTCAAATAGACATGACCACGGTCACGGTCAAAATAAACCGTCACTTCTGGGTAAACAGAAAGGACATGCTTGATATTATTGCGGAGTTTGTTAACAAACCGCATCTTGTTTTTCCCTTTGGTTGACAATTCGCCATAGCGAATCATAATTTCTGAATAGTTCATTCTACCTTACTTTCTGTGTGTTCTGATAAATTTGTTTGAAAATCGTGAGGAATTGCTCGATTTGCCCCATATCGTTGTCATCATCCAAGCTGATACGGACGGCAGTTTGAGCCAACTTCTGCGGAACACCCATGGCAATCAGTGTTCCAGCTGGTTTTCCAGCCTTGGACGAGCAGGCTGAGGTGGTCGAAATGTAAATCTGGTGATCTTCAAAGGCGTGGACAATGACCTCGCCACGAATATTCTTAATCCCAAATGTCACAATGCTTGGCACAAAGTCCTCTAGCCCAGAAAAGACTGTCACATCTTGGTATTTGTTCAATTCATCCACCAAAATCTGCTTCATAGCCGCCAGTCGCTTCTGGCTATCTGCTGCCTTGTCCAGTGTCAAGCGAAGCGCCTTAGCTGTCGCGGCAATACCAGCCACATTTTCAGTAGTTGAGCGTTTGTCGCTTTCCTGTCCTCCTCCTGTCAATAGCGGAGCGATTTTCTTGCCTGACTTGATATAGACGAAACCTACTCCTCTGACAGAGTGGAATTTGTGACCTGAAAAACTAGCGAAATCAACTCGGTCTGTCAAATATCCTTCCGTTGGCACCTTGCCGATAGCCTGCACAGCGTCCACATGGAAAGAAATGGTAGGCTTATCAGCTAACAGTTGAGAGATTTCCTGAATGGGCTGAATGGCACCAATTTCATTGTTGACGGCCATGATAGAAACCAGTGTGGTATCTGGACGAATCAAGCTTTCTAAGGCTGCAACATCCACAAAACCTTGGGCATTGACCGGAGCCAAATCAACCTCAAAACCTTGTGTTTTGAGCCAAAGTGCCGACTCTTTTACCGCTGGATGCTCAATAGCTGACACGATGATGTGCTTGCCCAGGTGTGCCTTTTCAAATGCCACTCCCTTGATGACCCAGTTGTCACCTTCCGTACCCCCTGAGGTGAAAAAGATTTCTTTGCTATCCTGGCCAAGCAATTCTGCGATTTGCTTACGAGACGCTTCCAAAATACGGGTTGCTTGACTGCCGAGACTATGGAGGCTAGAGGGATTTCCCCAGATTTTTGTCGCCACTTCCGTATAGGTCTTGAGAACTTCTGGACAGACCTGTGTCGTTGCTGCATTATCAAAATAGATCATTTTTTATATTCCTTTTATTGCAATAGTCCTATTTTATCATGTTTTCATGCCTTTCGGCAATCTTTAAGATAGTTTTAAACTTCCTATCTTAAACTAAAGGTGGAGGTACATCATGAATACACGTAAGAATACAAATAAAAAACCGGCTGCTTTAACTAATTTTCAAAAATATTTAACCTTTATCGGATCTATTTTAGGGATTATCACTGCCTGCATCACTATCTACAGCTTTACAGCAAAACCTACAACATCCTCAACATCTCCAAGTACTACCATTTCATCATCTAACGCCACTAGCGCCAGCCAATCATCAACCGACAATCCGTTAACAGAAGTACAAGATTCAACAAGTTCAAGCTCCGAAACAACATCCTCAACCCAAACCGAGACCAGCTCTTCAGTAGAGTCTACTGCCTCTTCCTCGTCTACAGAAATGTCTGCTACCCAAGCTTCGGAGACAATGACAGAAACCAGCACTAATACAGAGGTAACTAGTGGGGCATCCGAAACGACTTCTAATCAATAGCACATAAATATTTGTTTTACTTTCTTGGATTTGATATACTAATTTCAAGAGGGTACAATATGAAATACGTCATTCTAAAAACACCGATTTTCGTTTGGCTACTGATTTTTGCGCTTATACAAATCTTCGCCTTATCGTCATTTTTACCAGAACCATTTGATACTCGTTCATTGCTCCCCATGGGAATATTAATCGGCTGTTCAATCAGGGTTTCCAGTGAAGTTAAAGACCAGGATGGCCAGTATGCTCCATTTAAGTACTTATGGTGGGTGATACTAGGATGGACTGGAATCGGTATTTTATTTGGTATCACTATAAAAGCACCACTAGAATTGCACATTGCCCTGATTGTACATGCAATCGCAGGAGGAATAGGCTACCGCCTTATTGAACGTTATGCAGTTTATCGCTATCATTATTTACAGACAAAAAAGAAAGGCTAACCCTTTCTTTTTTGATTATGTGACTTTTAGTCCGTCACGCTCCGTAAGGTGCGTGACAAATAAACCACCCGCTATGCGGGTGCGCGACGAAGGTTATACCAAAAAACTCCAAACGCGATACAATAAAGGTGTTCAAGCCAATTGTAAAGCGAGAGGAGAAAAGTATGGCACAAAAGGCACATAGTTTATCACATACAAAGTGGTTGTGTAAGTACCACATTGTCTTCACACCTAAGTATAGACGAAAAATCATCTATAATCAATATTGAAGTAGCTTGGGAGAAATATTCCGACGTTTGTGTAGTTATAAAGGCGTAGAAATTATCGAAGGACATCTGATGCCGGATCATGTTCATATGTTAGTCAGTCTTCCTCCGAGATTAAGTGTATCAAGCTTTATGGGTTATTTAAAAGGTAAGAGTGCTCTTATGATGTTTGATAAACACGCCAATCTCAAATATAAATTTGGCAATCGTCATTTCTGGGCAGAGGGATA
>NZ_JAOTGL010000030.1:0-22822 GCF_044427045.1 Streptococcus sp. 2022WUSS135 | reverse complement strand
AAGCAATATTTAATTCCAAACTTAACTGATTTGTGTTATACTGTTTATACATTTTCATGCCTTTCTAGTTGTTTTGTCGTTATTATAATTATAAAGCATGAAATGGAAAACGAGCAACTCCTAATTGGAATTGCTCGTTTTTTATATGTGAGAAGCTAGTTTTTGCCCAGCCTCAATCCTAACAGCAACTCAGGAGAAAAAACTATGAACAAAAAATCAATCAAAACATTCGCAACAGGTGCGGCAATCGCAACAGCAATCGGTGCTACTTCTGCACCAGTATTCGCTGAGGAAGTAAAACCAGTTACAACTGAAACACCAGCAGCGGAAACTACTGCTGTTGAAACACCAAAAACTGCTGCTGAAGCAAAATCAGAAGTAGACGCACAAGCACAAGTTGTAGCTGATGTCCAAGCTCAAGTAGAAACTGCAAATCATCAAGCACAGTTTGCAAATTCAGACCTGTCTAACGCACAATCTGCTGTTGATACTGCAACCCAAGCTGTTAAAGACGCTGAAGCAAACGCTGCTAAAGCAACACCAGAAAACATTGCAGCTAACCAGTCTGACCAAACAGCTAACCTTGCTGACCAAACAGCTAACCTTGCTGACCAAACAGCTAACGCTGCTGAAACAGATGAAGTTAACGCTGAAATCACAGCACAAACACAAGCTGTTGCAGATGCTCAAACAGCTGTCAATACTGCCCAAGCAGAAAAAGACCAAGCAGATGCCACAGTAGCATCTAAAGAAGCTGATGTCAAAGCAGCACAAGATGCTCTTTCTGGTACTGGTCTTGCGGAAGCTCAAGCAACTCTTGACCAAGCTACAGCTGATGTCAAAACAGCACAAGATAATGTTACAACTGCTACTACAGCCGTTGATACAGCTAAAAAGGCAGATGCAGACCGTCAAACTAAGATTGATGCAGCAACAACTGACGTTGCAGTCAAAACAGACGCTGTTAATACAGCAAAAGCAAAATTGACTACTGCACAAGATACTGTTAAAACAACAACTGAAGCAGTAAGTAAGGCTACTGACGCTGTCAAATCAGCAACAGACGCTCTTGCAAATGTGGATACTGTTACAATCGCAGACTTGACTCAATTCAAAGCTGATAAAGCGTCAGGCGATTCAGACTTTATGACTGATTCTGGTGCTACTGCTATTGAACAATCTTCAACTAAGATTGGTGAAGATGATAAAGCTGATGTTGTTGCAATTGGTAAACTCACAGTTGACCAACAACAAAAATTAAGCCTTTATGCAGCTCAAGTATTGACTGAAATCCGTACAAAACTTGGCATTTCAGACATCACAGTTACTGACGCAGCAATGGATTCTGCTAAAAATCAAGGTGCTAAGTACGTTGCTCGTGGTACATCTGTTGCACAAGACGGTCACATCGCTGGTGACTACACTGGAGAAAACATCTCAACTGTATACTCAACAACTGATACCGTAACAATGTATGACCTCAAACAGCTGATGTACAATGCTATCATGGGACAAACATTCGCTGATGCACCATCAAACTGGGGTCACTTGAAGAACAACCTCAAAGGTAATCATATCGGTGTTGACGTTGTGAAAGTAAATAGTCAACTTCACATCATCAGCGTTATCCAAACAGCTGGTGGTACTGAAATCACCAACCCAAATGACCCAGCAGCACTTCAAGCCGCACTCACTCAAGCTCAAGCAGCTCTTACAGCAGCCCAAACTGCATCTGATGAAGCAAAAGCTAAGTTGACCCAAGCAAGCTCAGATTACGCTACCGCACTTGAAGCTAAAACACAGGCAGAGAAAGTCCTTGCTGATGCTACTGCCACACCGCTTCAAACACAGGTAGCAGAAAATAACCTACTTCTTGCAACAATTGCTCTTCAAAACGCTGAAGCTCGCAAAGCTGACGCTCAAAAAGCTGTTGACAACTTCTCAGCAAATCTTGCTGAAAAGAAAGCAGCTCTTGATACTGCCAAAGCTGAACTTGCTACAGCACAAGCTACTGCAAACTCTAAGGCTGAAGCTCTTAAAACAGCTCAAGCTAACCTTGCAAGCCAACAAGCAACCCTTAATAGCTTGAACAAAGAGCGTACTGCACTCCTTGCAGAAAAAGACCGCTTGGTTGAAGAAGCTAAAGCACTTGCTGAAGAATTGAACGATTACTTGAATGCTCCTGCAATTCTTGCTGAAGCACAAGCAACTCTCACAGCAAAACAAGCTACTCTTGCTGAAGCACAAGCTAAAGCTGAAACTGCTCAAGCTAAACTTGAAGCACTTACTACTAAACTCAACGAAGAAAAAGCTAAATTGGCAGAACTTCAAGCTGAATACGCAACAGTTAAAGACCTTGAAGACAAAGCAAAAGATAACATCATTGCTACTCTTCCAGATGGAACCATTGTTGCAGTACCAAAAACAGCACCAACTGCTGAAACAAAACCAGCTGTCGATGTTAACTTGGTTAAAGATGCCGTTGCAAAAAGTCAAGATGTGAAGGTTGTTGACGGTAAAGTTGTGGTGGCGAACCCACAAGCAGGTGTAGCCGTGACACAAACAGCTACTGGAGAAAAAGTGACCTACTCACGTGTCGAACGAGCTAAGACCTTGCCAAACACAGGGGAGCAAACAAGTCTATTGGCGCTCGCAGGTGTGGCAGTATTATCTGGTCTTGGTCTTGCAGCTGCAAGAAGACGTAGAGGGTAAGTGATGAACATTGTAAAGTCAATCCTTAAAGTCTATTGGAAACTATCTGTATTTACGTTTCGTTTGATGAGACCGTTTTTGAATTATCTCGAAAAAGAATTGTATAAAACAATGAGAGAAATGGGACCAAGCGGAACGGTCCCAGTTGATAATAACTCACTAGATGTAGCTGCTGCGGAGAATGAAGAAGCACGTAGAAAAATGATTGAGGCAGAAAGGCGGGCTCAAATAGCAGCTGAACGTGCAAGACAGACCCAACATCATCAAGACCAATTGAGGGCGGCACAAGCTAGAACAGATGCTGATAGAGCTAGAAGACAATACTAAAATAAAAAAACTTCCTATCGAAAAAATTTGGTAGGAAGATTTTTCTTATACCTTATTAGTAAGAACTTTCCCGTATAACCAGCTGGGTACCCAGCTTGATTTTGCGGGGGTGGTGGGGCTGCGGACTTGTTATGACACGGTCCAGCAGTTGCATGGCTTCCTGTCCCATTTCTTCTGTGAAGACACTGATAGAAGACAGGGCTGGATAGACCTGGCGCGTGATGGCTGTATCGTTAAAGGTGATGAGTTGGACCCGTTCTGGCACTGCGATTTGACGTTCCTGTAGGGCTCTAAGGGCACCGACAGCCAGAGTGTCGTTTGCCATGAAGAAGGCTGGGGGCAGCTGGTCACCCAGGTTGGCAATAGCCTGGCTCATCAGCTCATAGCCCGACTGGGTGGAGAACTTTCCTTGGTAGATGTAGTCTTCTTGGAGCATGCCCAAGGAGTCTAGATAGGTCCGGAAGGCAGTCAGGCGGGGGTCTGTTGGCAGTTGGTGTCCGTCTGTGGTTTCTTCCTGTCCGACTAGGAGTCCAATATCAGTTAGACCTTGTGAACGGAAGTGGTCGATAACTGTCTGAACAGAGTGTTCAAAGTCAGTCGTGATACAGGAGAATCCCTCGGTCAGCGTATCAGAATCCACAAAAATCAGCTTGGAAGACAAGTTGGTCAGCTCTGCTATTTGCCCAGAAGAAAATTTACCAACTGCGATGATGCCGTCCAATCCTTGAAGGAGGGGATTGGTCAAGTCGTTGAAGGAGCGGATGATTTGATAGCCGAGAAGGCTGGCGGTCTGCTCGATGCTGGCACGGATGGAATAGTAGTAGAGGTCAGCCAGCTCTTCGCTTTCGGTGTACCATTGGACAATACCGATGGTGCCTTTTTGTTGGGGTGCTTGTTTTTTGAGGTGTTTGGTGTAGCCCAGGTCCTGTGCCAAGTTGAAAATGCGGTCGCGGGTTTCTGGGCTGACGGATAGGGTCAGGTCTCCCTTGAGAACTCTGGAAATGGTGGCAGAGGATAGTTGAGCTTTTTCGGCGATTTCTTTGATAGTAACCATGTTTTTCTCCTGTTTATTTGTCTCTAGTATAGCATAAAAAATAAAATTAGTAAAAATTTAGTAAAAATATTGACTTTTAAATTCTTGAGTTGTACAATAAAAGAAAACGATTACAAAATCTAGGAGGTTCTTATGGATAAAGAACAACTCAAGCAAGCCTTTCTCGATGTTTTTGGACAAGAGGCTGATGCAACTTTCTTCTCACCGGGTCGGATTAACTTGATTGGTGAGCATACTGACTATAACGGTGGTCATGTTTTTCCTGCGGCTATTACCTTGGGGACCTACGGTGCTGCTCGCAAACGTGACGACCAGCTTCTACGTTTTTATTCCGCAAACTTTGAAGAACTTGGAATTATTGAAGTGGATTTGAACAATCTGGTCTTTGATAAGGCGGACAACTGGACCAACTATGCCAAAGGTGTTCTTAAGTTCTTGCAAGAAGCAGGACATGGCATTGATACAGGTATGGAAGTCTTTGTTTACGGTAACATTCCAAATGGTTCAGGCTTGTCATCATCAGCTTCTCTGGAACTCTTGATTGGCATCATCGCAGAAGAAATGTATGGTCTAGAATTGACTCGCCTTGATTTGGTAAAAATTGGGAAACAAACGGAAAATCACTTTATCGGTGTCAATTCTGGTATCATGGACCAGTTTGCTATCGGTATGGGAGCGGATAATCGGGCGATTTACCTTGATACCAATAGCTTGGAGTATGAATTGGTGCCACTTGACTTGGGTGACCATGTGATTGTCATCATGAACACCAACAAGCGTCGTGAATTGGCAGATTCTAAGTACAATGAGCGTCGTGCGGAATGTGAAAAAGCAGTGGAAGAATTGAATGCAGTCTTGAATATTCAAACTCTGGGAGAATTGGATGAATGGACCTTTGATCAATATAGTTATTTGATTAAGGATGAAAATCGTATCAAGCGTGCCCGCCATGCTGTCTTAGAAAATCAACGGACCTTGCAGGCTCGTAAGGCCTTGGAAGAAGGAGATTTGGCAACCTTTGGTCGTTTGGTCAATGCTTCTCATGTCTCTTTGGAACATGATTATGAAGTGACAGGTTTGGAATTGGATACCTTGGCTCATACAGCTTGGGAGCAAGAAGGCGTTCTTGGTGCTCGGATGACAGGAGCTGGTTTCGGTGGCTGTGGTATTGCCATTGTTCATAAGGACAAGGTTGATGCCTTTACTGAAAATGTTGGTAAGACCTATACTGAGGTCGTTGGCTATGAACCAAGCTTCTATGTAGCGGAAATTGCTGGAGGCTCTCGCGTCTTATAGACATTCATTTTGTCTTTTATTAGGTTGACAGAAGTGACTTATATGTAAGTTTATCGACTGGATGCGACGAACGTTGAGAAGTGGTATTGGCTTGTTTCCTAGCCTTTTCTTAAACTGAAAGACTATTTTTAATAATAGATTGGAGAAATGATGACAGGATTGGTGGAGCGTTTTGTTGAGCAGGTCATTGCCAACAGTGATTTTGAGGAAATGGATGCTCTTTACCTGCGCAATCGGGTCTTAGCTTTGGTGGGAGACCAGGTTCTGACTGTTCAAACAGATTTAGAGGACTTGATTGAATTAAAAGATGAACTATTGGCTCATGGAGTTCGAACTGGTTTTGTGGGTGAATTGCTGGAAGAGCAGGACATGGTTGGGGCTTGTTTGATGGATTTGATGACACCGAGTCCGAGTCAGGTCAATCGTGATTTTTGGCAGACCTATCAGGACAGTCCAGAGCAAGCGATTGGCGACTTCTATGAATTGAGCAAGCGCAATGACTATATCAAGATGGCTGCGATTGCGAAAAATATCTATTATCAAGTTTCGACAGAGTATGGGGATTTGGAAATCACAATCAATCTGTCCAAACCTGAGAAGGATCCTAAGTCTATTGCAGCGGCTACGAAAGCTGAAGCAAGCAATTATCCCAAATGTCTACTCTGTATGGAAAATGAGGGCTATCAGGGTCGGATTAATCACCCTGCACGCGCCAACCACCGCATTATTCGCTTGGATCTTGGTCAGGAAAAGTGGGGCTTCCAGTATTCGCCTTATGCTTACTACAATGAACATGCTATTTTCCTAAATCAGGAACATGTGCCGATGGTCATTAGTCCGCGAACATTTGAGCAGCTCTTGGACTTGTTGGATTTGTTGCCAGGCTATTTTGTCGGCTCCAACTCAGACCTACCAATCTCGGGTGGTTCCATCTTGACCCACAATCACTATCAGGGTGGGCGGCACAGTTTTGCCATGGAAAAGGCACCGATAGAAGGCCAGCTGGTCTTCGACGGCTTTGAGTCCGTTTCGGCAGGGATTGTCAAGTGGCCCATGTCGGTCATTCGCTTAAGTTCAGCAGATAAGGCATCGCTTCTTGGTTTAGCGACTAAGATTTTGGAAAAATGGCGGAGCTACTCAGATGATAGCGTTCAGATTAAGGCTGAGACGGATGGAACTCCCCATCATACCATCACCCCGATTGCTCGGAAACGAGGAGATTTGTACGAGCTGGATTTGGTTCTCCGCGACAATCAGACTTCAGAAGAGTTTCCAGATGGCATCTATCATCCACATCCAGATGTGCAACATATCAAGAAAGAAAATATCGGCTTGATTGAGGTCATGGGCTTGGCGATTTTACCTCCACGCTTAAAGGCAGAATTGGCTGAAGTAGAAAAATTTTTACTGGGTCAAGCTAGTCAGGTGGCTGACTATCATCAGTCTTGGGCGGAAAGTCTGAAAACAGCTCACCCAGATGTGACGGAAGAAACTGTCAATCAAGTTGTTCGTGAATCAGTGGGACAAATTTTCGCGCGTGTATTGGAAGATGCAGGGGTCTACAAACGTACTCCAGAAGGACAGGCAGCCTTTATGCGATTTGTAGAGTTTGTGGGTCTCAAACAATAATGACAGCAAAGAGTGGGACGGTGTCCTGCTCTTTTGGTATAATGGAAGTATTCACAGTGTGAGAAGGAGATATGATGGCAGAAAAGAGATTGGGGACACTGATTACATTAATAGCAGGTATAGCCTGGGGCTTGTCTGGAGTGAGTGGACAGTACTTGATGTCACGTGGTGTTTCAGTGGATATGATTACCTCCCTGCGTTTGTTGGTATCGGGATTCTTTCTTGTTGGCCTGGCTTATGCTACAGCGAAAGAACAGCTGTTGATAGTGTTGAAAAATAGAAAAGCCTTGTTGGGAATTTTTGTTTTTGCGATGTTGGGTCTGGTTCTTAACCAGATGGCTTATTTACAAGCCATCTATCATACCAATGCGGGAACGGCTACGGTTTTACAATACCTTTGCCCTATCTTAGTCTTGGCTTATACCTGTTTGAAAAATAGGGAAAAACCATCAGGGATTGAGTTGATTTCAATTCTCTTAGCCGTAGCAGGAACTTTTTTGATTGCGACTCATGGCAAATTAGATGAATTGGCAGTGACTCCAATCGGTTTGTTCTGGGGAATCTTCTCAGCTTTTACTTATGCGCTATATATTATTTTGCCAGGTAAATTGATCCGTCAATACGGCAGTATAACAGTGATTGGTTTAGGGATGTTAATGGGTGGTTTTGTAGTCACGCTTGGTTTGCAAACTTGGCAGCATCGTCTTCCTATTGATGGTGGAAGTTTCCTGGGTCTGCTAGGTATTGTCGGAGTCGGGACGATTTTTGCCTATACTGCCTTTCTTAAAGGCGTCAGTTTGGTTGGTCCTGTCAATGGTAGTCTTTTGGCCTCGATTGAGCCGATTGCATCTGTCTTTTTTGCGGTATGGTTGGTCAATGAGCAATTTTATGCAATTGATTTTGTTGGAATGTTGTTGATTTTACTTGCTGTTTTACTTATTTCTTTAAAAGATATATTGGTTGCCCAAAAGAGTATTGGTTAATATACTCTTTTTTTGTTATACTAAAGAAAAAACTTGAAAGGAATAAAGATGATTAAAGAATTTTGTTCCGAAAATCATGTAGGTGTGATGAAGGCCCTATCCCTAGGAGCTAAACGGATTGAACTCTGTGATAATTTGGCAGTCGGAGGAACGACGCCGAGTTATGGAGTAATCAAACATGTTTGTCAACTGGCTCATGAGAATGAAGCCACAGTCATGACCATGATTCGCCCTCGAGGTGGAGATTTTTGCTACGATGAAGCTGAGGTGGAAATGATGGTTGAAGATTGTAAAGTAGCGATTGAACTAGGTTCAGATGGTCTGGTTTATGGTTTGTTAACCGAGGAAAATTGGTTGGACGAAGCAGCCTTGGAAAGACTGTTTGCTGTTTCGCAGGACTGTCAGATTGTCTTTCACATGGCTTTTGACCAAATTCCTCACGAACGCCAATTTGAGGCTCTTGATTGGCTGGCAGAACATGGAGTGACACGGATTTTGACGCGTGGAAGTCTGACAGGTTCAGCTTTGCAGAATATCGATTGGTTACGAGACATTCAAGCCTATGCGGATGGAAAAATTGAAGTTCTTGTTGGCGGTGGATTGACTGTGGAAAATGTGCCAACGTTATTAGAATCATTACCAATCAATCAAGTACATGGAACGAGATTATTTTGGTAAGGTAGCTTTGAATTTGAAATAAATTACAGAATAATAATCGAAGTTTATTCAGAAATGTTTAGAAGTTAAGGTTTGTTTAAGCATTGGAAGGTACAATATATTTATTCTTTTTCATATAATATCCATGGAAGCAGTCGACATGTTCGGCTGTTTTCATTTTTGTTTGCTAAAGTCCGGTATACAGACTAGAAACTGCTGCGTCTCTATTGAATCCCCTACGTAAAGAATTGAGAACTGTGGCTGTTGAGGTGAGTGATTTAGCATTGGATTATGCCGTTCGTTTAGCCCAATCCTTGAATAGTACTTTGCGTTATCAGAATTATGATAGCTTGATTGCCATTGCTAAAACCAAAGGAGTTGAACCCAAAGGTAAGGACTGTCAATCATTTTCAGAGTACAGACAGCGTTACAGTCTCTATGATGCTAAGAAGTTAATTTATTGCGCTCTCGCATGGCGTCTATTCGATGATAGTCATGCAAATTATGGACATGCTCTTACCATTTTGGGGTTGGATGAGGATGAGTCAAGAGTAGAGCAAATCGGTTTTGCTTTTTCAAAATTTACTCTTGATATTGATTGGTTGCTAACCCATATGATTTTCATTCCGAAAGATTGGATTTTGGAAGAAGGGTAGATTTAATTTACAACTACCATTAGATTACCTCCAGAAGGCACTCGGTTGATCCGAGTGTTTTCTGCTATCCATTCGCATTTTTCTTAGAAAAATGGTATAATTATCCGATAAAAAACTTTGGAGACGATAGTGAGTTTAGAAAATTACATGCCGGATTTTGCCTTGGAAAAGGCTTATGACGTGACCGTCGAAAGCTTGAAAAAACATGGCATAAAAGTAGTGTTTGTTGACTTGGATAATACCTTGATTGCATGGAACAATCCCGATGGAACGCCAGAGATGCGCCAGTGGTTACATGATTTGCGAGACGCAGGCATTCCTGTTGTGGTGGTGTCTAACAATAAATACGAACGTGTCAAACGGGCGGTTGAAAAATTTGGGATTGAATTTGAAGCCTTCGCTCTCAAGCCTTTCACCTTTGGGATTAACCGTGCCCTGAAACGCTTTAATGTCCAGCCACATGAAGTGATCATGATTGGCGATCAGTTGATGACGGATATTCGGGCTGCTAAGCGAGCAGGTCTCAAGTCTGTCTTGGTCAAACCTTTGATAAAGACGGACTCTATCAATACGCAGATTAACCGTTGGCGTGAACGACGGACCATGAAGAAAATCATCGCCAAATATGGGGCGATAGACTACAAGAGGGAGATGTAAGTGGAAGAATTATTTTGTATCGGCTGTGGTGCCCAGATTCAGACGCTAGACAAGTCTGTCGCTGGTTTTACACCTCAATCAGCCCTAGAAAAAGGCCTGGAAACAGGGCAACTCTACTGCCAACGTTGTTTCCGTTTGCGCCATTACAATGAGATTTCAGATGTCAATATCTCGGATGACGATTTCTTAAAACTCCTCCATAGCGTAGGAGAAAGTGATGCTTTGGTGGTTAATGTCATTGATATTTTTGATTTCAATGGTTCAGTCATTCCAGGTTTGCCTCGCTTTATTTCAGGCAACGATGTACTTTTGGTCGGCAACAAGCAGGACATTTTACCCAAGTCTGTCAAGACAGGCAAGGTCACTCAGTGGTTGACCGAGCGGGCGCATGAAATCGGCATGCGACCAGTTGATGTGGTCTTGACTTCTGCTCAAAACAAGCAGGCTATCAAGGATTTGATTGAAAAGATTGAACAACACCGCAAGGGACGGGATGTCTATGTGGTCGGCGTGACCAACGTCGGCAAATCAACCTTGATCAATGCTATTATCCAAGAAATCACAGGGGACAAGGATGTCATTACGACTTCACGTTTCCCTGGAACAACGCTGGATAAGATTGAAATTCCTCTGGATGATGGTTCATACATCTATGACACGCCAGGAATTATCCATCGTCACCAGATGGCCCATTATTTGACGGCTAAAAACCTCAAGTACATCAGCCCTCGCAAAGAAATCAAGCCAAAGACCTACCAGCTCAATCCAGAACAAACCTTGTTCTTGGCTGGTCTGGGACGATTTGACTTTGTGGCTGGTGAACGCCAAGGCTTTACGGCCTTCTTTGACAATGAATTGCAGCTCCACCGCACCAAACTGCAGGGAGCTAGCGAGTTTTATCAGAAACATGCGGGCTCACTTTTAGTGCCGCCAACCAGCAAGGAATTGAAAGAATTTCCTGAATTGGTCCGTCATGAATTTACCATCAACGAAAAGACGGATGTGGTCTTCTCAGGTCTTGGTTGGATTCGTGTCAATGAAAAGGCTAAGATTGCAGCTTGGGCACCTAAGGGTGTGGATGTGGTGATCCGCAAGGCGATTATCTAGATGTGAGTCCTGGTTACATTTGTTAGCCAATAAATATAGAAACATAGGAAAAATAGATGTCATTAACTTCAAAACAACGTGCCTTTTTGAACAGTCAGGCACACAGTCTCAAACCCATCATTCAGATTGGGAAAAATGGTCTCAATGACCAGATTAAAACCAGTGTTCGTCAGGCGTTGGATGCGCGTGAATTGATCAAGGTGACCTTGCTACAAAATACGGATGAAAACATCCACGAAGTAGCTGAAATCTTGGAAGAAGAAATCGGTGTGGATACGGTCCAAAAAATCGGTCGCATTTTGATTTTATTCAAACAATCTAGCAAGAAAGAGAACCGTAAAATTTCCAAACAGGTCAAAGAAATCTAAGAAGGAGAGCCTATGGCTATTGAACTCTTAACACCCTTTACCAAGGTTGAATTAGAGGTTGAAAAGAAAGAAACCAATCGCAAACAAGTGGGGATTCTGGGAGGGAATTTCAATCCTGTCCACAATGCTCATTTGATTGTGGCAGACCAGGTCCGTCAACAGTTGAAGTTGGATGAGGTCTTGCTCATGCCAGAATTCATTCCGCCTCATGTGGATAAGAAAGAAACCATTGACGAATACCATCGCTATTCCATGCTCAAGATGGCTATTGCAGGTATTGAGGGCTTGGGGATTGAAACCATTGAACTGGAACGCCGTGGTGTCAGCTATACCTACGACACCATGAAATTGCTGAAGGAAAAAAATCCTGATACGGATTATTATTTCATCATTGGTGCAGATATGGTAGACTACCTGCCAAAATGGCACAGGATTGATGAATTGGTCAAGATGGTGCAGTTTGTAGGTGTCCAGCGTCCTCGTTACAAGGCAGGGACTTCCTATCCTGTTATCTGGGTAGATGTGCCCTTGATGGACATTTCCTCCAGCATGGTACGGAGCTTTATCAAGCAAGGGCGGGTGCCGAATTTTATGGTGCCTCATGAAGTTCTGGACTATATCGAAGAAAAGGGACTCTACCAATGATTGCAGCAGATTTGACATTTGACCGTCAGGCTCTTTTGGAAAAAATCCGTGTAGCCATGAAGCCAGCGCGCTTCCAACATGTCTTGGGGGTGGAGCAGGCGGCGCTTGCCTTGGCAGACCAATACGGCTGTGATCCGAAAAAAGCCAGTCTGGCAGCGCTTTTGCATGATTATGCCAAGGAAGTGGAAGACCAAGTCTTTCTGGACTTGATTGCCAAGTATGATTTGGACAAGGACTTGCTCAACTGGGATAATAATATCTGGCACGGTGTGGTTGGTGCCTATAAAATCGCAGAAGATTTTGGCTTGAAAGATGAGGAAATTTTCCAAGCCATTCAACGACATACTATTGGTGCTGGGCAGATGACCTTACTGGACAAGGTGCTCTATGTGGCGGACTACATCGAACCCAATCGGGATTTTCCTGGGGTGGACGAGGCGCGACGAATTGCAAAAGAGTCTTTGGACAAGGCAGTAGCCTATGAAACAGCCCAAACCATTTCTTATTTAGCCAAGAAGGGGATTCCCATTTATCCACAAACTTTGGAAACTTATAATGCTTATGTCGGAGAGTTAGGAAGGTAAGATGAAGTCAGCACTATTAGTCATTGACATTCAGTATTTGCCTGTGGAATGCAAGCCCTATGGGATTGAGAATCGGCTTCGGCTCTGGCAAGATAGCCTTGCTCAAGCTCGTCAAACGGGGCTAGAAGTCATCCATGTCCGCCATCATGATCAGGAATTGGTCAAGGGGACTGCTGACTGGGAGCTTCACTCAACTGTTGCACCCTTAGCTAGTGAGAAGATTTTCGATAAGACCTTCAATAGCGCCTTCAAGGAAACGGGGCTTCATGCTTATTTGCAGGAAAAGGGAATTGAGCAGCTCATCATTATGGGGATGGCAACCAATTTTTGTGTTGATACGACGATTAAAGTAGCCTTTGAACTAGGCTACAAGGTAGCTGTGATTCTGGACGGAACGACGACAGGTTATTCAGGAAAATTGGATGCCAAGGACTTGATTGACCACTACCAAAACATCTGGTCATGGAATTTTGCCCAGGTGGATAAATTAGAAAATATAATTAGAGGATAAGATGAAAGAACTAGATTTAGTAAAAGTTGTGGTCCAGGCTGCTGATGACAAGCGAGCTGAGGACCTTGCTGTAATTGATGTTCAAGGCGTGACTAGCCTGACAGACTACTTTGTGATTGCCAGTTCCATGAACAGTCGTCAGTTGGAGGCTATTGCGGAAAACATCCGTGAAAAGGTAGCGGAAGTTGGGATCAAGGGTAGCCGTGTAGAAGGCGATAGTAACGGTGGCTGGGTCCTATTGGACCTTGGAGGCGTAGTCGTTCATATCTTCTCAGAAGAAATGCGTGACCTCTACAACCTTGAAAAATTATGGCACGAAGGCAGCTTCCTGGAAGTAGCAGACTTTTTAGAAGAGGAATAGTGAAACAGTTCGGGGAACTGTTTCAGCTGGTCACCTTAACACTCGAAAGTGACCATAGAGAGTTCACTATTATGTGATTAGAAGTGATAGACTTCTTGAACACAGTGTGAGTTAATGAAGCAGTCGATTGGCTGCTTTTTATGAAAGGAAAATATGGCAACTTATGAAACCTTTGCGGCGGTCTATGATGAGATCATGGATGATAGCTTGTATGATAAATGGACAGATTTTAGCTTGCGGCACCTGCCACAAGACACCAAGACAATTTTAGAATTGGCCTGTGGGACGGGTATTCAGGCTGTGCGTTTTGCTCAAGAGGGCTATGAGGTGACAGGGCTTGACCTGTCCTATGAAATGTTGGAATTAGCCCAGAAAAAAGCAGAAGCTGCTGGTGTCATGATGGAACTAGCCCAAGCAGATATGATGGCTCTGGAAGGTGTTGGAGATTTCGATGCGGTGACCTGTTACTCGGACAGTCTGTGCTATATGGCAGACCGAGAAGCTGTTTTGCGGGTCTTTGAAGGAGTTCACTCTGTTCTCAATCAAGGTGGTACTTTCCTTTTTGACGTTCACTCCATCTATCAAATGGAGGAAGTGTTTGCAGGCTATAGCTACCATGAAAACTACGAGGATTTTGCCTTTGTCTGGGACACCTATGAAGGTGAGCATAAGCATTCCATTGTGCACGAATTGACCTTCTTTGTCAAAGATGAGGACAGTCAAGAGGAGCGATTTATCCGGCGGGACGAGGTCCATGAAGAGCGGACCTACCCGATTGAAACCTATGTGGAATTATTGAAACAAGCTGGTTTTGCATCTGTGGAAGTCTTTGCGGACTTTGAAGATGAGGCTCCGACAGAAACTAGCCAGCGGTGGTTTTTCAAGGCGGTCAAGGCATGATTTCAGGGATAATAGCAGAATACAATCCCTTCCATACAGGTCATAAATACCTGCTGGAACAGGCGGAAGGCTTGAAAATTGTGGTTATGTCTGGCAATTTTATGCAACGGGGTGAGCCAGCCATTGTGGATAAGTGGACACGGGCTCAGATGGCTTTGGAACACGGGGCAGATCTTGTTGTTGAGATGCCCTTTTTGGTGTCGGTCCAGTCGGCTGACCATTTTGCCAAGGGAGCAATCAGTATTTTACACAGGCTAGGTGTGGAAAAACTGGTTTTCGGTACGGAAGAAATGCTGGATTACCAGAAAATTGCGGATATTTATGTGGATAAGTCGGAAGAGATGGAAAATTTTGTGAAAAACTTGCCAGACAATCTCTCTTATCCACAGAAGACCCAGGCCATGTGGCAGGAGTTTGCTGGGCTGACCTTCACAGGAGATACACCCAATCATATTTTGGCTCTGGCTTACGCTAAGGCGGTAGCTGGGACAGGCATTCAGCTTTGTCCAGTTCAGCGGCAGGGGGCTGGTTTTCATTCGGAAGAGGTGGAAACGACCTACGCCTCGGCGACGGCTATCCGCAAGGGTGCTGACCAGTTGGACTTGGTGCGTGACTTTTTACCGTCTGCCAGTCTCTTTGAAGAGGCGACCAAGGTAAGCTGGAGAAATTATTTTCCCCTGCTCCGCTACCAGATTGCGACCCACCGAGATCTCAGTCAGGTCTTTCAGGTCAACGAAGAACTAGCCAGTCGTATCCGCTCTGCCATTGGGAGCGCAGCGACCGTGGAGGAGTTAGTGGATGCCGTTGCGACCAAGCGCTACACCAAGGCGCGGGTGCGGCGGGTGCTGACCTACATCCTGGTCAATGCGGTGGAAGCTCCCTTGCCAGATGCGGTCCATGTCCTAGGCTTTTCGGCTCGAGGCCAGGCCTATCTCAAGACGGTCAAGGAGCGGGTGGACTTGGTGACGCGGATCGGCAAAGAGCCCTGGGACAGCCTGACCCAGCAGGCGGATGTGGTCTATCAATTGGGCGCTAACGCAATAGCAGAGCAGACCTACGGGCGCGTGCCGGTGAGGGTGGAGTGAGATGAGGGAAAAATTATTTTGTATTCTAGAAAATGATAACGATAGTTTATTGTCACGTTGCTATAACTTAATAATGTTATTTGCAATAGTGGTTAGTTTGATTCCTTTGATGTCTAAGCATACGAATTCTTTTCATTTGTTAATGGATTATACTTCGACTGCTATTTTTTGCTTGGATTATCTTTTTAGAATGCTAACAGCTGACTTCAAATTGCAAAAAGGAAAACTATCATTTCTGTTCTACCCATTTAGCCTATTAGCAATAGTGGACTTATTGTCCATTTTACCGACTTTTTTATATTTTAATAACAGTCTTCGATTATTGAAAATTGTACGGATGGGACGAGTACTTCGAGTTTTCAAAGTTATCCGCTATTCAAAAAACATTCAGATTTTGACGAACGTTTTGCAAAATCAAAAAGAGTCATTATTGCTAGTAGCAAGCCTGGCTGTTGGTTATATTTTCTTTACTGCTTTATTGATTTTTTCGGTTGAGCCTGATACTTTTGAAACATTTTTTGATGCAATTTATTGGGCGACTATATCATTAACTACTGTTGGCTATGGTGACATATTTGCAACAACAATGCTAGGAAAAATCATTACAATGTTTTCTTCGAGCATTGGAATTGCGATTGTTGCTCTACCTGCGGGGATAATTACAGCTGGCTATATGAATGAAGTTACAAAGAAGGGGTAAAAAATCATATTTCTCTTGACTCTCACCTTACGTTATCCCTTATACTGGGCATAGAGAGGAGATTTCTATGAACGAAAATTGGACAGTTAAGCAGGTCAGTCGGTTGACAGGATTGACGGTGAGGACCTTGCACCACTATGACCAGATTGGTTTGCTCAAACCAGCATTTGTGGCTGAAAATGGTTATCGCTACTATAATCAGGAGAATTTGGCTCGTCTGCAAGAAATTCTCTTATTTCGTGAATTAGATTTTCCTCTCAAAGATATTCAGCAGCTTCTGGACGTGACGGAAGTCAATCGTCAGCAGGTCTTGCGGGACCATATCACCCTTTTAGAGCTCAAAAGGGAACGGCTGGATCGCATCATCAATCACGCCAGATTGCTCACAGAAAAAGGAGGAGAAGTCATGGATTTTCACGCATTTGACAGCAGTCAACTAGAAGCCTACAAGGCGGAGGCCAAGGAGCGGTGGGGACAGACCTCGGTCTATTCCGAGTTTGAAGAAGGTTACGATACCAGCAAGGACCGGATGTTTGCCCAAGAGATGCAGGCTATTTTTGAAGCTTTTGGAAAAATGCTGAGCTTAGAAGTCAGTTATCCAGATGTGCAGGCTCAGGTAGCGAACTTGCAGGCCTATATCACGGAAAATTTCTACACCTGCACCAAGGAAATCTTGCAAAATCTAGGTCTTATGTATGTTGAAGATGAACGATTTTCAGCCAACATTGACCGAGCAGGTGGACTAGGAACAGCAGCATTTGTCAGTCAAGCTATTGCGATTTATTGCCAAGAATAAATAAGGAAAGTCTAGTGAGAACTAGGCTTTTTTATGTTCATCTTGGCTATGTACATATCAATTCAATTATGACTTGGAGGTACATTGCTAAATTTTAAAATATTAGAAGCAAAATAAAACTATCATATATATGCACAAGTGATTTCGTGGCACAAATAAAACATTGTTATTTTTTTATGATTGAGTAAAAATACTTGACAAAATCGATTGCTATACTAGTATAGCAGGGCTTGACACTACGGGCAAGCCCTTCCTAATTAGCGTTAAAAGTAATTATGAACAAGGGGAATAATTAATGTTTTACACTTATAAAATAGGTATATCTGCTGAGGAACATGATTCATTTGTGAAGCAATCACCACAGGCTAACCTGTTGCAGAGTAGTCAGTGGGCAACCGTAAAAAGTGAGTGGCGAAATGAGAGACTAGGCTTTTTTAAAGATGGGAAATTAGTGGCAGTTGCTTCTCTTCTTATCAGAAGGTTGGTAGTACCATTTGGTTTTACGATGATTTATATACCAAGAGGTCCTGTAATGGATTATGAAGATGCTGAATTAGTATCATTTGTATTTAAGTCCATTAAAGAATTTGCCCTCCGAGAACGCAGTGTTGTTATAAAATTTGATCCATTTATTCGACTATCTAGTAAAACTATAACAGGAGATAGGGAAGAAGAATTAAATGTACTTGCCGTCAAAGATAGGATTGTTGATTTGGGAGGTATTTGGTCTGGTCGAGTGCAGACCATGTCAGCTACAATCCAACCTACTTGTCATGCAGTATTATATAGCGAATCTTTCTCAGAGGAATCACTAAATAAACGAGTTCGACAAAATATTCGGTCGGCGCGTAATAAAGGTATTGAGATTCGAATTGGTCGTGAGGAATTGTTAAGAGATTTTTCAGAGCTATTAAAAAAGACTGAGGAGCGCAAATCTATTCGCTTGCGGGGGAGAGAGTATTATCAAAAAATATTGAATGCCTATCCAGAAAATTCTTATATTGTAGTTGCCTATTTGGATTTAGCAGAGAGATATGAACAGTTATCTTATCTTGAAGAAAAATTAGTAAAAGAGGCCATGACCTTCACGTCCACTACAAGACAATCGAAGATTGAAAATTATAAAAAAGAAACCCGAAGAATAAATACAGAATTAGAAATGATAAATTCTCTGACTCGTAACGGGAGTAAGCTAGTTCCATTGGCTGGTACTTTGACAATAAATTTTGCAGGAACATCTGAAAATATCTATGCTGGTATGGATGAAAAGTTTAAACATTATCAGCCTGCTTTACTAACATGGGTGGAGACAGCAAAGTATGCTTTCGAACGAGGTGTGAAATGGCAAAATTTAGGAGGAATAGAGCCAACTTTAGACGGAGGCCTTTATCACTTTAAATCACATTTGAATCCAGTAGTAGAAGAGTATATTGGGGAATTCGACCTTATTGTTTCGCCAATATTATATAAGATTTTTCAAGTTTTACTGGAAATTAGAAAAAAATTAAGGAAGAAAAAATAATGACTTTTTGTCAAATAACTAAAGAAGAATTTTTAAAGCATTGTCAACAAGTAAATGAAAAATCATTTTTTCAATCCATTGAAATGGCTGGATTACTATCCAAGCGAGGATACGATGTTCGCTATGTTGGTTTTAAAAATTCACAATTAGAGATCGTTATTTCTACTTTGCTTTTCTGTAAGAAGATGGCTGGTGGTTTGTATATGGAATTGAATTCTGGACCGCTGGTTACCGATCATGCTTATTTAGAGGAATTTTATCAATCTTTAAAAAACTATGCTAAGCATGAAGGCGTACTTGAATTGGTGGTCAAGCCTTCCCAAGCCTATCAACTCTTTGATAGTGTAGGGAGTCCAATTAGTGAAGCAGATACTCAACTAATTGAGAAGCTAGTGCAAGTTGGATTTAAACATGATGGCTTACAAACAGGTTATCCAAATGGAGAGCCTGTTTGGCATTATGTGAAGGATTTGCAAGGGTATTCAACAACGTCGTTATTGCAATCCTACAATAAAAATAGTAAGCGAAACATAAAAAAATCAGAAAGTTATGGTATCAGGATTCGTAGTATCAATCATAAGGAGCTTTCAGCTTTCAAAAAAATAATTGAGGAAACTGGAGCTAGACAAGGCTTTGAAGATAGAGATAGTGGTTATTATAACAGTCTTTTTGAAAGCTTTGGTACACAGGCAGATTTTTTAGTTGCAGAACTTGACCCGAAAGCCAGTCTAAAGCAAATTGAAAAGGAAATAGAAACAAGTGATAGAAATTCAAAACAGTATGCACAGCAAGTGCAGAAATTGTTGAAAAAACAGGAGGTGGTTCAAAATATTTTAAATCAAACTCAGACAGCTCCTATTTTTTTGGCATGTGCACTGATAATTTATGATGTGAATGAGGCAACTTATCTTTTTGGTGGCTCATATTCAGAGTTTCAAAGCCTATCTGCACCTTTCTTACTTCAATATGAGGCGATGCAACGTGCAATAAAACGAAATCTTAAGCGTTATAATTTCCTTGGTATTCAAGGGATATTCGACAGCTCAGATGGTGTTCTTCGATTTAAACAGAACTTTAATGGCTATATTTTGAGAAAAGCTGGTACTTTTCGTTATTATCCTCATCCGATAAAGCATAAAATAATTCAAATTATCAAAAAAATAGTAAAATAATACTATATACTTTATTGAAAGAGGTTCCCATGATTCAACCTATTATGAAAGATATTTTCTTCCTGCAGCAGAAGTCTGAGCCTGCGACTCAGCTAGATGTGCAGGTAGGTCAAGATTTACAGGATACTTTGGTAGCCAACGCTCACGCATGCGTGGGCATGGCGGCCAACATGATTGGCGTCAAAAAGCGGATAATCATCGTCAACATGGGCTTCACCAATCTGGTCATGTACAATCCCGTCCTCATCAGCAAGGCCAAGCCTTATAAGACTGAGGAGGGTTGCCTGTCGCTGGAAGGTACCCGCCCGACGACACGCTATCAGGAGATTGAAGTGGAGTTTTTTGATGCTTCATGGAAAAGGCAGAGCCTAAAGCTGACAGATTTCCAAGCCCAGATTGTCCAGCATGAACTGGACCATTTGGAAGGGATTATCATCTAGTAGTTACCGAATCTACCGTCAGGTAGATTTTTTATCGTCGTTTAGTTTATCTTTTATTACGTCGTTAACTCACCTTGCCTAACTCCAGTTATGTCTACGGCTCGTTGCCTAGTACTAAAAGTAAACTAAAAGACTATATCAAAAAGTCAAAAAAGGTCAAACAAAACCATTGACTTTTACTGATCAATGATGTAAAATAAGATTCGTAAGGTAAAGGACCTTACGAATTCTTTGAACAAAAGGTCAGTTTAGGTCAAACGAGAAGGGTTTGACTTACTCTTGGGCCTATTGGTCAGTAAAAGACAAACTTCTAAGGAGGTTATATGAAAGACAGGATTATACCCTACTAGCTATTTTTTTAAAACAAAGGTCAGTAAAAGTCAAAAACAATAGAATTTATAAACGAGGTAAAAACTATGAACAACAATTTCAATAACTTTAACAATATGGACGATATTTTCAATCAACTCATGGGCAATATGGGTGGCTATAGTACAGAGCGTCGCCGTTATTCTATCAATGGGCGTGAAGTGACACCGGAGGAATTTGCCATTTACCGTCAGACTGGTCGCCTGCCACAGACAGAAGAAGTGGCTCAAACACAGGCTAAAGGTCAGATAAAGTCAGACGGAATTCTGGCAAAACTTGGTCGCAATTTGACACAAGATGCGCGTGAAGGTAAGTTGGATCCAGTCATTGGACGAAATAAGGAAATCCAAGAAACCTCTGAAATTTTGGCACGCCGTACCAAGAACAATCCTGTTCTGGTCGGTGATGCGGGTGTTGGTAAAACTGCGGTAGTAGAAGGATTGGCTCAAGCCATTGTCAATGGTGATGTGCCAGCAGCCATTAAGAACAAGGAAATCATCTCCATCGACATTTCAGGCTTGGAAGCAGGGACTCAGTATCGTGGGGCTTTTGAGGAAAATGTGCAGAATCTTGTGGATGAAGTCAAAAAAGCTGGCAATATCATTCTCTTCTTTGATGAAATTCATCAGATTTTGGGAGCTGGCAGCACTGGTGGAGACTCAGGTTCCAAGGGCTTAGCAGATATTCTCAAACCAGCCCTGTCACGTGGGGAGTTGACCGTTATTGGTGCGACTACACAGGACGAATACCGCAATACCATTCACAAGAATGCTGCTCTGGCTCGTCGTTTCAATGAAGTCAAGGTCAATGCTCCATCCGCAGAAGATACCTACCAGATTTTGAAAGGGATTAAGCCGCTTTATGAAGCCCACCACAATATTGAATTGCCAGATGAGGTTTTGAGAGCTGCGGTTGATTATTCCGTCCAATATATTCCACAACGTAGCTTGCCTGATAAGGCTATTGACCTGGTCGATGTGACTGCTGCTCACTTGGCTGCACAACATCCTGTGACAGATATTCAGACCTTAGAAGCAGAAATGGCTGAGGCAAAACAGTTACAGTTGGAGGCGGCTGAAAAAGAGGATTATGAAAAAGCCTTGAATGAAAAAGTCCGTATTGATAAGCTACAAAAACAGATTGATAATCATACGGAGCAGCAGAAAGTGGTAGCGACTGTTAATGATGTGGCTCAGGCGGTTGAGCGGATGACAGGTATCCCAGTCTCACAAATGGGAGCTTCTGACATTGAACGACTCAAGGAATTGAAAAATCGTCTGGCAGCTAACGTTATCGGTCAAGACGATGCGGTGGAAGCAGTATCTCGTGCCATTCGTCGGAATCGTGCAGGTTTTGATGACGGCAACCGTCCAATTGGTTCCTTCCTCTTTGTCGGTCCGACAGGTGTGGGTAAGACAGAGTTGGCAAAACAGTTAGCGCTTGACTTGTTTGGTAACAAGGATGCCATTATTCGTTTGGATATGTCGGAATACAGCGATCGGACCGCCGTTTCCAAATTAATCGGTACCACAGCTGGTTACGTCGGTTATGATGACAACTCTCATACTCTGACCGAGCGTGTTCGTCGTAATCCTTACTCCATTGTCCTCTTGGATGAGATTGAAAAAGCAGATCCACAAGTGATTACCCTCCTTTTGCAAGTCTTAGACGATGGTCATTTGACTGATGGACAGGGCAACCAAGTCAATTTCAAAAATACCATTATTATCGCGACTTCAAATGCTGGTTTTGGTTATGGAATGGCAGAAGGTGAAGAAAATCAAGACATCATGGACCGCATCGCACCATTCTTCCGTCCAGAATTCCTCAACCGTTTCAACGCAGTTATCGAATTCAAACACTTGGGCAAAGAAGACCTCAAGGCTATCGTCGATTTGATGTTAGCCCAGGTCAATAAGACTCTGTCTAAAAAAGGTATTCAGTTAGAAGTGACCGAGGCTGCCAAAGAGTTCTTGATGGAAGAAGGCTATGACCAGGCCATGGGAGCCCGTCCTCTGCGCCGTGTAATTGAAAATCAGATTCGAGACAAGGTAACAGATTACTATTTGGATCATGTTGATGTCAAATATCTGGAAGCGGATGTGGTTGATGGAAGCATCCAAATAAAAGAGCAAAGCTTTGCTTAAAAATAGTGAAGAATTCGAAAGAGGCTGGGCAAAAACTAGCTTCTCACATATAAAAAACGAGCAATTCCACTTAGGAGTTGCTCGTTTTCCATTTCATGCTTTATAATTATAATAACCACAAAACAACTAGAAAGGCATGAAAAT